>NZ_JBEZKZ010000046.1:0-57786 GCF_040651895.1 Streptomyces sp. NPDC048352 | reverse complement strand
CTGCGCCCCGGACCCCTGGGGGCTGCGCCCCGGACCCCCGCGCCTCGCACGCCGGCGGGGCTGGATGTGCCGGCGGCGTGTGATGCGCGGGTCCGGGCAGCGCCCGGGGAACGGTGGAAGGGCGGGTAGGGGACCTCGCCCCGCGCAGCGGCCCACCCACCCGCAGATGACCCATCGGCCCCAGCCACCCACACCCACCCCCGCCCCGCCCCTGTAACCGGCGGACGGAGTCCGGCGCAGCCGCGCGAGCGGCGCGTCAGGAGGGGGCGGACAGGGCCGGCGGGAGGGGGGCGGCGTGGAGGGTCGTGAGGCCCGAGACGGCTCGGGTGAGGCAGACGTACAGGCGGCGCAGGCCCGTGCGTTCGTCCGGCTCGCCCGCCACGATCGCCGCCGGCTCGTCCAGGACCACGTAGTCGTACTCCAGGCCCTTCGCCAGCGACGCCGGCACCAGCGTCAGGCGCGACTGCGCCGTCGTCTCCTCACCCGGCGCCAGGTACGGCAGGCCCGCCGCCAGCAGGGCCTCCGCCAGCACCGGGATCCGCGCGTCCGCCGCGATCAGGCCGATCGAGCCCTCGTGCGCGAGGGAGGCCCGGCAGGCGGCGACCACGTCCGCCGTCAGGCCGTCGGCGTCGGCGGACCGGGTCACCGTCAGCGAGCCCGGTGTCTCACGGACCGAGGACACCGCGGCCAGCCCCGGGGAGATCGACGGCAGCAGCCGGGACGCGTACGCGATCACCTCGCGCGGCACGCGGAAGCCCGCCGTCAGCTCCTCCAGCACCGCTTCCGGCTTGCCCAGGTGCGCCAGCGCCTCCTCCCAGCTGCGCGTCGCCCACGGGGTGGTGCCCTGCGCGAGGTCGCCCAGCACCGTCGCCGAGCCCGTCGTGCAGCGGCGGCCCACCGCCCGGTACTGCATCGGGGACAGGTCCTGGGCCTCGTCGACGACCACGTGGCCGAGCGAATGCGTCCGCTCCACCAGGTCCGCCGCCTCGTCGATCAGCACCAGGTCCGCCGCCGACCACTTCGCCGACTTCACGCTGCGGAACGGCTTCGGCCACAGCAGCAGCTCCTGCTCGTCCTGCGTGAGGACCCCCTCCGCGTGCAGCGCCAGGAACTCCGCGTCCGACAGCAGCCGCAGCACCAGCTTCGCCGGGTCGACCGCCGGCCAGACCGCCTTGACCGCCGCCTTCACCGCCGCGTTGCGGGCCACCGCGTCCTGCACCCGGTCGTCCGGCGCCTCGCCCGCCTGCTCCATGCGGACGAGCACCGTGTGCGCGATCCGCTGGGGCAGCGCGTCGCGGGCGGCGCCGTAGCGGATGTCGCGGGCCTGGAGCTCGGCGACGATCTCCGCCAGCTCGTACGCGGGGACGCGCCACCGGCGCGAGCCGCGGACCACCATCAGGGGCTCGGTCGGCACGGTGACGTGCGAGCGGACCGCGCGGCGCAGCACCTCGGCCATCCGGGCGTCGCCCTTGACCACCGCCGTGGCGGCGGCGTCGGCGCCGCGTACCTCCAGCCCCTCGCGGGCGACGAGGTCGTCCACGGTCGCCTGCTTGACCTCCAGCTCGCCCAGGGCCGGCAGGACCTGCTCGATGTAGTGCAGGAAGGAACGGTTCGGCCCGATGACCAGGGTCCCGGTCCGTGCGAGGCGCTCGCGGTGCGCGTACAGGAGGTACGCGACCCGGTGCAGGCCGACGGCGGTCTTGCCGGTGCCGGGGCCGCCCTGCACGCAGACGGATCCGGAGAGCCCGGAGCGGACGATCTCGTCCTGCTCCGGCTGGATCGTCGCCACGATGTCGCGCATGGGGCCGACGCGGGGGCGTTCGATCTCCTGCTGGAGCAGCTTGCTGACGGCGGCCGACTCCGCCGGGTCGGACAGGTGCTCGTCCTCGTACGCGGTCAGCTCGCCGCCGGTGTAGCCGAAGCGGCGGCGCAGCGCGACGTCCTGCGGGTCGGCCTTGGAGGCGCGGTAGAAGGGCTGGGAGACGGGGGCGCGCCAGTCGATGACCATGGGGTCGCCCCCGGCGTCGTGGACGTGGCGGCGGCCGATGTAGAACTGCTCGCCCTCGGCGCCCTCGGCCAGTTCCGCGCCCGGGGCGTGCAGGTAGTCGAGGCGGCCGAAGAAGAGCGGGGTGTGCGCGAGGTCGGCGAGGGCCTTGATGCGGTCGTCGATCTGCGCCTGGAGGACGATGGCGTTGACCCAGTTGGCGGTGACGTCGCGGATGTCGAGGGCCTCGACGTCCTCGCGCATGGCGCGCAGGGCGGAGCGCGAGGCCGACAGGTGGGCCCGCTCGCGGCCGAGCGGGTCGCCGGGGTCGGGTGCGGTCGCCGTGGCGGGTGCGGTGTCGGGGGCGTGCGCGGACACGGGGAGGCCTCCAGCTGCTGGTCTGGTGTCTGGTGCTGCGTCTGGTGCGGTACGGAAAGCCCCCGGTTTCCGTCCGGAAGGCGGCTCTCCCCGATGGGGCGGCGGGAGGCGGCAAGAGCGGAGATTGTACGCAGCAGGGCGGGGCGGCGCGAATGCTTTTGAGGGGCCGGGCGTCCGGCGGGGGAGGCCCCCGTACGGGTGTCATACCTGGGGGTGTCAGACCTTGGTCAGGGCTTCTCGGGGGTGCCGTGGGCCGTGAGGAGGACGCGGGGGGCCCGCAGGTTCCGTCCTGAGGGCGATGTGCGACGAGGGGCGGAAACGCACCATGGATCCATGAGCACCGCAACCTTCGCCCCGGTCCAGGGCGGCCGCCCGAAAGGCGCCGCCGACACCTCCGACCACCGTTCCCGCCACCGCGTCGGCGACGTCCTGCGCGCGGCGAGGGTCTTCGCCGCCGCCGCCGTGAGCGTGGTCGTGCTGGGTGAGTACGCCGAGGACACCGGCCTCATACGCCGCTGATCCCGGGCCGGCCCGCGCGCTCACGGCCCGTGCGAGCCGTGGCCTGAACTCGGCGGGGGTGGGCGGTTGATCCACTAGGGTCACGCGCGTGACCCGCAGCTCCACTTCCGCTTCTTCGCCGTCGCCGCTCGCAGGCGTGCTGGTCACAGCCCCGCTGCTGGTGCTGGGCGTGCTGGGCATCGCCCTGCGCATCCCGACGGCGGACGCCGTCCTCAGCGGCTTCTCCGCCGCCGACTGGCATCCGCCCTCCGCCTATCCGCCGTTCGCCGCGATCCTCTTCACGCCCGCCGCCTGGCTGCCGGCCGGTGTGCTCAAGGCCGTCCTCGTCCTCGGGAACGCCGGCCTGCTCGCCCTGCTGGTCCTGCTCTCCTGCCGCCTCGCGGGAGTACGGACCCGGCGGGGGCCCGTCCTGGCCGCCACCATCGCCGGGCTGTGGCTGGAGCCCCTGTTCCAGAGTCCGCTGCCCGCCCAGATCAACCTGGCGCTCGCCTGCCTCGCCGTGTGGGACCTGGGCCGGGCGCACGCCGCGCTCGGCAAGGGCTTCGCCCTGGGCACCGCCGCCGGGATCACCCTGACCCCGGCGCTGTGCATCCCGTACCTGCTGCTGACCCGGCGCGTCCGGGCCGCCCTGACCGCCCTCGCCGGCTTCGCCGGCACCGCCCTGCTCGGCCTGGTGGTGCTCCCGGAGGCCTCCGCCGACTTCTGGGCCCGGCACCTGCACGGGAGCGGCCGGGCCCTGCTGCGGGAGTGGCCGCAGCTGTGGGTGTGGTGCGTACCGCTGCTCACGGCCCTGGCCGGCGCGGCCCACCGCCGCCACACCGGCCGCCGGCCGACGACGGCGCGCGTCCCGGCCCCGAGGGCGACCCCCGGGGTCGGGGTCAGTCGCTCGTCAGGAGCTCGTCCGCGTCCATGATCCGGTACGCGTAGCCCTGTTCCGCCAGGAAGCGCTGGCGGTGCGCGGCGAAGTCCTGGTCGATCGTGTCGCGCGCCACGACCGAGTAGAACCGCGCCTCGTGCCCGTCCGCCTTCGGCCGCAGCACCCGGCCCAGGCGCTGCGCCTCCTCCTGCCGCGAGCCGAACGTGCCGGACACCTGGATGGCGACGGTCGCCTCGGGCAGGTCGATGGAGAAGTTCGCGACCTTCGAGACGACCAGCACGTTGATCTCGCCCTGGCGGAACGCGTCGAAGAGCTTCTCCCGCTGCGCGTTGGAGGTCTCGCCCTTGATGACGGGCGCGTCCAGGTGTTCGCCGAGCTCGTCGAGCTGGTCGATGTACTGCCCGATGACCAGCGTCTGCTCGCCCCGGTGCTTGCGCACCAGCGCCTCGGTGACCTTCCGCTTCGTCGCGGTCGTCGCGCAGAAGCGGTACTTCTCCTCCGTCTCGGCGGTCGCGTACGCGAGCCGCTCGGACTCGGTCAGGTTGACGCGGACCTCGACGCAGTCGGCGGGCGCGATGTAGCCCTGCGCCTCGATCTCCTTCCACGGGGCGTCGAACCGCTTCGGCCCGATCAGCGAGAACACGTCCGACTCGCGCCCGTCCTCCCGCACCAGAGTGGCCGTCAGGCCCAGCCGCCGCCGCGCCTGCAGGTCGGCGGTGAACTTGAACACCGGCGCGGGCAGCAGGTGCACCTCGTCGTAGAGGATCAGCCCCCAGTCGCGGGAGTCGAACAGCTCCAGGTGCGGGTAGACGCCCTTCCGCTTGGTCGTCAGCACCTGGTACGTGGCGATCGTGACGGGCCGGATCTCCTTGCGGGTGCCGGAGTACTCGCCGATCTCGTCCTCCGTGAGGGAGGTCCGCCGCACCAGCTCGTGCTTCCACTGCCGCGCCGAGACGGTGTTGGTGACCAGGATCAGCGTCGTCGCCTTCGCCTTGGCCATCGCACCGGCTCCGACGAGCGTCTTGCCCGCGCCGCAGGGCAGGACGACCACACCGGAGCCGCCGTGCCAGAAGCCCTCGACGGCCTGCGCCTGGTAGGGGCGCAGCGCCCAGCCGTTCTCCTCGAGCTCGATCGGGTGCGCCTCGCCGTCGACGTACCCGGCGAGGTCCTCGGCCGGCCAGCCCAGCTTGAGCAGGGTCTGCTTGATCTGCCCCCGCTCCGACGGGTGCACGGCCACGGTGTCGGCGTCGAGCCGGGCGCCGACCAGCGGGGCGACCCGCTTCGAGCGCAGGATCTCCTCCAGCACGGGCCGGTCGGTGCTGGTCAGCACCAGCCCGTGGACGGGGTGCTTGGACAGGGTGAGCCGCCCGTAGCGGGCCATGGTCTCGGCGACGTCGACCAGCAGCGCGTGCGGGACGGGGTAGCGGGAGTACTCGACGAGCGCGTCGACGACCTGCTCGGCGTCGTGCCCGGCGGCCCGGGCGTTCCACAGGCCGAGCGGGGTGATCCGGTAGGTGTGGATGTGCTCGGGGGCCCGCTCCAGCTCGGCGAAGGGTGCGATGGCCCGGCGCGCGGCGCCGGCGAGCTCGTGGTCGACCTCGAGAAGGAGGGTCTTGTCGCTCTGGACGATGAGGGGCCCGTTCACCTGGCTGCGTCCCTTCCGCAATGGGTCAAACGTCCAGTGTGCCTCATCAGGGGGCGTTCGGGCCCCTGAGGAGCAGGGCGGGACGGCCGTGGAATCCCCCGGGCACACGCCGTCCGGCCGGGGGCCCGGCGGAAAACCGCTGACACCGGTCCGGGCGCGAACGTACCGTCCCGGCATGAGTGAAGATCAGCAGCCCTTCGTCCCCGAGGACTTCGACGTGCCGCGCACGCTCGCCGGCGACGGCTTCCGGCTGGAGCCGCTCGGGCCGGAGCACAACGCGCGGGACCTCGCCGCCTGGAGCGGGAGCATCGCGCACATCCGGGCCACGCCCGGCTTCGCGGGCCGCCACTGGCCGCCGCCGGAGGGGATGTCCGCCGAGGCGAACCTGGCCGACCTGGAGCGGCACGCCCGGGACTTCGCGGAGCGGCGCGGGTTCACGTACAGCGTCCTGGAAGGGGACGCGGAGGTCGTCGGCTGCCTGTACGTCTATCCGGCGAAGGAGCAGCCCGGGCGGGTGCACGTCAGCTCCTGGGTGCGCGAGGACCGGGCGCACCTCGACGCCGCCGTGTACGGAGCCGTGAGCGCGTGGCTGCGCGAGGCGTGGCCCTTCGACCACGCGCGGACCGACTACGCGCCGAGGTGAGGCAGCGGGCCCGCCGGGTAGGGGGGCTCGGCCGGCAGCAGCGCGCGCGCCGCTTCGGTGTCGCCCGCGCGGACCAGGGCGTGGATCCGGCGGGCCAGCGGGGTGACGTCGCGGATGGACACCGTCCACTCGTCGGCGTAGGCCCGTGACGCCTCCCCCGACAGGCCCAGTTGCAGGGACCGGTGGGGCAGCGGGTTCAGGTGCAGGTCCCGCTCCGGGTCCCACTGCACCCGGGCCGGGGAACCGGCCAGGGACGCCTTCCACGCCTCCCGGTCCGGGTGGACGCCGGGCACGTAGTGGGACAGGCAGGCGCGGGCGAGGGCCCGGTCGAAGCCCGCACGGGTGATCTCGACCGCCAGCACGGTCTCCTGGTCGGCCTTCGTGGCCCAGCCGCAGCGGTACATCATCCACAGGAACGACGGCTTGACCCACGTCATCCGCTCCCGCTTCCAGGCGGGCGGGAAACGCCCGTCGCGGGCGGCGGGCAGGCCGAGGCGGGGAGCGTAGGCCTGGTAGACGGTGATCGTGGACGCGGTGTGGGCGGCGCGGATCCCGTACCGGGGGAGGGCCGGCCCGGGTGCGGGCACGACGTGGGGCGTGGCTTCGGACATGCCGCCAGGGTGCCGTGCGACCCGCCCGCCGACCAGCGGTTTTCCGGCGGGCGGCGTCTCCCGCGCGGCGGGGAACCCCCTAGACCTGGTCCTCCGCCAGCTCCGCCACCCCCGTGATGCGGTGCAGGGCGTACGTGCGGACCTCGTCCGCCGTGTGGTCGTAGCCCGTGACGAAGCCGCCCTCCACCCGGACCGGGGCGATCACCCGCTGGCTCGCCGCGCCGTCGGCGTTCACGTACCCGATCCACACCGCCGACCCCGTCAGCGCCGCCGCCTGCACCGTGGCCAGCGTCTCCGCCGCGCTGGTGCGCGGCAGCTCCCCCGGGACCCCGGCCGACGCGGCGGCCGGCTCCTTGCGGACCGCCGTCGCCGCCAGGTCGCCCGCACGGATCGCCCGTACCGCCGCGCCCAGCAGCGTCGCGTCCGGCACCGGCGGCCCGTCCGGCACCGGAACCGGCGCCGAACGCGCCGGGGTGCGGTGCGCGTCCGCCCGCGCCACCAGCACGTCACCGGTCCGCGACTCCGCCGCCGGGGCGTAACCCATCGCCCGCAGCCCCTCCAGCAGGGCGCCCGGGTCCGCCTGGGCCGCCAGCACCGTCGGCGCCAGACGCCGCAGGCCCAGCGGGGCCGACCGCTTGTCGGCCATGATCTCGCCCAGCATGGCGTCGTCGTCGCACCGCACGTACGAGGACGCCGCGCCCACCCGCAGGTGCCCGTGCCGCCGGGCCACGTCGTCGATCAGGTACGCGAGGGGCTGCGGCACCGGCGTACGGCTGTGCTCGGCGAGGAAGGCGTGCAGGTCGGAAGCCGCGTGCCCGGAGTCCAGCGCCCGCCGCACCGAACCCGGCGTGAACCGGTACACCGTCGCCCCGCCCTTGGACTCCACGTCCGCGAGCACGGCCAGGGTCTCCGCCAGCGGCCGCAGCAGCGGCCCGGGCGCCACCGCCGTCAGGTCGGCCTGCAACAGCACGTGGTCCACCGGCTCCGGCAGCAGCGGGGCCAGCAGCGCCGCCGGATCCCGGTGCTCCAGCAGGGCGCGGCCGAAGACGCTGAGCGCACCCCGGCCGGTGACACCCAGCACCTCGGCCTCGTGCAGCGCCCAGTGCGCGAGCCGGGCCCGCAGGTCGCCCGTACCGCGCGCCGGCCGCTCCCACGCCAGCCGCTCCAGCACCACCTCCGGGTCGGGCACCCCGCCCTCGGGCAGCTCGCCCAGCAGGTCCAGGACCCGGCGGCGCACCTCGGGCGCGGCCGACCGGTCCAGGTCCGGGCCGAGCGCGGACAGCGTGCGGCCCTTGGCGTCCTGCTCCCCGACCAGCCCGGCCGTGCGGGTGGCCGCCATCCAGGCCGCCGCCAGCACCGACCACCGCTCGGCGGGCGGCAGCTCGCGCCAGTCGTCGAAGGCGGGCGTGGGCGCGTACCGCTCGTCGGCCTCCCCGTCACTGGCCAGCAGCCCCGCCGCGTACGCGAGTTCGATCCAGAACGCCGCCTGCTGCTCGGTGGTGTCCAGCGCGGCCGCCGTCCGCTTGAGGTCCCGCACCGCCAGCCCGCCCGCCCGCAGCACCAGCGGCCCGGCGTGCTCCCAGGACTTCACCAACTCCTCGACGGTCGCCAGCGCGGCCAGCGCCTGCCCCGCCGCGTTCGCGTCCACAAGCTGTGGACGGTGCTCCCGGTGCACGCCCACCGGCGGCGCGAGCGGCTCCGTCCGCCGGTGCGCGAGCCCGCCGCGCAGGTGCAGCGCCACCTCCCGGGGCAGTACGACCGTCCGCGGCGAAGCCGGCAGCAGCAGCCCCCGGTCACGCAGCCAGCGCACCGGCGGCGTCGGATTCGGGGTCACCTCCCCGTACGGCGGCCCCCACACGAGCCGCCCCAGCACCTGGTGCGCCTCCGCCGGAGCCTCGTCCAGCAGCGCCGACATGCGCTCCGGGTCGGTGAACAGCCCGGTCAGCGCGGCCACCGCCGACACCGGGTCGTGCGTCGCGGGCAGCCCGGCCGCCGCCACGATCTCCTGGATCCGGGTCGGCGACATGCCCGCCGTCGCCTCCGCCACGGTCGGCCCCAGCCCGGTCGGCGAGGGCCGCTGCGAGGACGGGGCGAGCAGCTCCCGGGCGGTGCGCACCAGCCGCAGCCGGTCCTCGTCCCCCCACACCAGAGCCTGGTCGCGCAGGGTGCCCAGGGCCCGGGGGAGCGCGTCGCGGGCCGCCCCGTCCTCCGCGCCGGAGCCGGCCAGCAGCCCCTCCAGCACCGGGTACGGGCACGGGTCCGGGGCCACCGCGAGGGCCTCCGCCGTCTGGAGCGCGAACCGGTCCAGGCGGTCCAGGGCGCGCACCACCGACGCCCGGGTGCCGGCCCGGGTCGCCAGCTGGGTGACGTCGCCGGGCACCGGGTTCAGCAGATCGGGGCGGGCGTGCAGCAGGGCGGCCAGCGCCACGTCGTCGCGGGCGCGGAGCGCCTCGGCGAGGGAGCGCGGGGCGTTCGCCGCAGCGGTGCTTGCCTCGGGCACGTTGGTCGCCTCCTGGTCACGCCGGCCGGACCGCCGTCCGGTCCCCATCCGGCCAACGGTATCCGCTGCGCCGTCGGCCGCTCCACGGACGCACGCGCTACCGTCGGGGGCGTGGGGATCGAGAGCGACCATCTGGTCTACGAATATCTGAGCCGCGTCGGGGACTTGGCCCAGCGGCGGCAGCTGTCGTCCGGAGAGCGGATGCGGCTGGTTTCGGGGCTGCGGGACGAGATCGAGCGCCGGCGCGCGACGTACGAGCCGGACACCCCGGCGGCGGTACGCGGCATCCTGGAGCGGATCGGCACGCCGGAGGAGGTCGTGGACGGAGTGGGGCCGGCGCGTCCTGCCGCTCCGCCGGCGAGCCCGGGGGTCCCGGTGCAGCGGGGCGGCACGCCGAGCACACCGGCGGCCCCGCAGAACGTGCCGCCGCACCTCGCCGGGCTCGACGAACTCGGGCCCTCGGCCGGAGCCGAACCCGACTGGTGGAGCCTGTCCCCGGGCGCCTCCGGGGCGGGGCCGCAGGTGGCGGGCTTCGCGGGCGGCATCGAGTTCCCGGACTTCTTCCGCGAGCGGGAGGAAGAGGCGGCGGAGCGGGGAGAGAAGCCGGAGCCGGGAGCTCCGGTGACAGGGGCAGGGGCAGGGTCAGGGGCAGGGGGACTCGTACGGTTCCTGCGCGACCGGCGCGAACGGAAGAAGGCCGCCGCGCCGGAGGCCCGGGAACCCCGGCCCCGCCCCCACGCGTTCCTCCTGCTGGCGGCGGCGCTGCTCCTCGCGGGGGCGCTCACCGGGTACTGGCTGCTGCTCGGGGCCGGCGCGCTGGTGGCGTACGCCTCCCGGGTGCTCGGCCCCCGGGAGCGCAAGTGGGTCCTCCCCGGCCTGCCCGCCGGGGTCTTCGCCCTGGCCGCGCTCTGGCTGTGGGGCCGCACCACCGGCCGCTGGGGCGACCCCCTGCCCTCCACGGAGGCCGGTCAGGCCTTCCAGTCCCTCTGGCCCACCCTGGCCCGCACGGCGGCCGCCACCACGGCGGCGTACCTGCTGTGGCGCTCGCGGCGGCGGTAGGGCGGGGCTTCGGGGGCGGGGTCCCCTTGGGCGGTCTCACAGCTGGGTTGGGGGTTTCCCGTCAGTCCCATCGTCATTCCGGTTCGGGCCGGTCCCTCAAGGGCGCTCCTTCGTCGCGTCGCTTCGCGATGGCCTTCGGCCACCCTTGACAGACCGACCCGCCCCGGAAAGCCGAAAGACTGCCGGGAAGCCCCCAAAAGAACGGTCACCAGGGACATCGATCAGGAGCGGCTCCCTCATGGATGAGGCGAGGGGCCAGGGGCCACAACCCCCACCCAACAGCGGCCAGAGCAGCGCGGGAAGCGCCCAGGCGCGACAGATCGCTAGGCCCTCCTCTTGGCTCGGCGACCGGCGGCCGTCTGGGGCTGATACCTGCACCAGACGGTGACCGACAGCCCGTCCGGGACCGAAAGACCAGCGGATCGCGGTGGCGAACTGCGCACTGGATCCGGCCAGTTGCCGTCCATCAGACGTGGATGATGTGCACCCGGTCGCCGCAGAGTCTCGTCATGTCGTCGACATCGGAGGTAAGCAGTTCCATAGGTCGCCTCAGACACGTCTCCACCGGTATCAAAGAAGTAGGAATCCACCCCGGTCGTGCAGGGTCTCATGCGTCGGTCCCCTCCGACGGGCTTCTGTTCACCGTCTGGTGCAGGTATCAGCCCCCGACGGCCGGCAGTCGCCGAGATGTGAGAAGCGCGTAGCGATCTGTCGCGTGCGTGCGCTTCCCGGGCTGCTCTGGTCGCTGTTCGGTGCGGGTGGGGCCGGGGCGTGGGTTGTGGCTCGATGGGACCGGACCCGGGAAGGGGTTATGGCCCCTGGCCCCTCGTCTCGTCCCTGAGGGAGCCGCTCCTCGGACCTGTCCCTGGTGACCGTTCTTTTGGGGGGTTCCCGGCAGTCTTTCGGCTTTCCGGGGCGGGTCGGTCGGTCAAGGGTGGCCGAAGGCCATCGCGGAGCGACGCGACGAAGGAGCGCCCTTGAGGGACCGGCACGAACCGGAATGACGATGGGACTGACGGGAAGCCCCCACCCCAGCCCTGAGGCCGCCCCGCCGGAACCCCGCCCCGAAACCCCGCCCCCCGGTGAGGAATCCCCGCAGAGCTGACATTTCGCCAAATAGGGGCATCCGATAAGCCAACCTCCGCTTACGTTCCCTCACCCCGCTGGAGCCTCGGCACAATGGCGCTATGACCTCCCACATCCCCCCGCAGCCCGGTGCCCCGGTCGCACAGCTGACCGTTGGCTTCGACCTCGACATGACGCTCATCGACTCCCGCCCCGGCATCAAGGCCGCCTACCAGGCGCTTTCCGCGAAGACCGGGGCGTACATCAACGCCGATGAGGCCATCACGCGCCTCGGGCCGCCGCTGGAACAGGAGCTCGCCCACTGGTTCCCCGAGGAGGAGATCCCGGCGATGCGGGACCTCTACCGGGAGCTGTACGTCGACTACGCCATCGAGCCGACGCCGGCGATGCCCGGCGCCCGCGAGGCGGTCAAGGCCGTCCAGGCCCTCGGCGGACGGGCGATCGTGGTGACGGCCAAGAACGAGCCCAACGCCCGCCACCACCTCGAGCACCTCGGCATAGAGCCCGACGCCGTCATCGGCTGGCTCTGGGCGGAGGCCAAGGCCGGGGCGCTGCGCGAGTACGGGGCGCAGGTCTACGTCGGCGACCACGTCGGCGACGTGCGCGGGGCCCGGACGGCCGGGGCGCTGTCGGTCGTGGTGCCGACCGGGCCGTGCCCGGCGGAGGAGCTGCGCGCGGCCGGTGCGGACGTGGTGCTGACGGACCTCACCGCGCTGCCGCAGTGGCTCACGGAGTACGTCCGCAACCGCGCGGCCTGAGCGGCGGCGTCAGGCGGCCTGGGACGCCCGGGCCGCCCGGCGCTGTGCGGCGGCCGAGCGGAGCACGCCCGCCGCCGAGATGGCGAAGCCGACGCCCATGAGCATGCACACGGCCCACGCGTACGGCGGAAAGGGGTCGGTACCCAGGAACAGCGGGGCCATCGTCACCAGGGTCGCCACGGCGCCCACGATGAACACGATGCCCCCCGCCTTGACCAGGCCGTCGCCGGGGCGCGCTTCGTCGGGGTGAGGAGTAACAGTCACGCGACCAGGGTAGTTCCCTGGCCGAAGCGGCGAAGCGGGAAGGACCGGGGGACGTCTTGCCAGCGGTTTCTGGACCATTAGCCTTGAGGAGGCGGGTCGGAGGACCCGCTGCACTGCTATCCGGAGCCGTTCACCCCGGCCGACCGGACCCGACGAGCACAAGGACAGAGGACGGACGTGCCTACCGGCAAGGTCAAGTGGTTCAACAGCGAGAAGGGCTTCGGCTTTCTCTCCCGCGACGACGGCGGAGACGTCTTCGTGCACTCGTCGGTGCTCCCGGCCGGGGTCGAGGCCCTCAAGCCCGGGCAGCGGGTGGAGTTCGGAGTCGTCGCGGGACAGCGCGGTGACCAGGCACTTTCCGTGACGGTGCTGGATCCGGCGCCCTCGGTCGCGGCCGCCCAGCGCCGCAAGCCCGACGAGCTCGCCTCGATCGTGCAGGACCTGACGACCCTGCTCGAGAACATCACGCCGATGCTGGAGCGCGGCCGCTACCCCGACAAGGCGCACGGCACGAAGATCGCCGGCCTGCTGCGCGCGGTGGCCGACCAGCTCGACGTCTGAGACGCCCGGGCGTCCGGGACGTCCGTGACGCCTGACGGTGCCCCGCCGCTCCTGTGAGCCGCGGGGCACCGGTGCGTCACGCGTGCCGCGTCACGGGAAGCGCAGTGCGTCCGGCGGGATGGCCGGAACCAGTCCCTCGGCCGCGGCCCTGGTCAGCAGCCCGCGGACGGCCGCGTACCCGGCGTCGCCGAGGTCGGCGGTGAACTCGTTGACGTACAACCCGATGTGCTGGTCCGCCACCGCCGGGTCCAGCTCCTGCGCGTGGGCGCGTACGTACGGCCGCGACGCCTCCGGGTCGTCCCACGCCATCCGGACCGACGTACGGGCCGACTCGGCCAGCGTGCGCAGCGTGTCCGCGCCCAGCGAGCGCTTGGCGATGATCGCGCCGAGCGGGATCGGCAGGCCGGTGGTGGACTCCCAGTGCTCGCCCATGTCGGCCAGGCAGTGCAGCCCGTAGTCCCGGTACGTGAACCGGGCCTCGTGGATGACCAGTCCCGCGTCCACCCGCCCGTCGCGCACCGCCGGCATGATCTCGTGGAACGGCAGCACGACCACCTTGCCGACCCCGTCCGGCAGCACGTCGGCCGCCCACAGCCGGAAGAGCAGGTAGGCGGTGGAGCGTTCGCTCGGCACCGCGACCGTGCCGGTGCTCAGGTCCGCGCCCGGCTCCCGCGTCAGCACGAGCGGGCCGCAGCCGCGCCCCAGCGCCCCGCCGCACGGCAGCAGCGTGTACTCCTCCAGCACCCACGGCAGTACGGCGTACGACACCTTCAGCACGTCCAGCTCGCCGCGCTCGGCCATGCCGTTGGTGATGTCGATGTCGGCGAAGGTCACGTCGAGCGGGGGCGCGCCGGGGACGCGTCCGTGCGCCCAGGCGTCGAAGACGAAGGTGTCGTTCGGGCAGGGCGAGTAGGCGATGCCCAGCGGTTCACCGGTGCTCATGGCGTTCTCCCCATGTGACGAGTACGGGTCCCAGGGCGCCGAATCCGGCGGTCAGGGCGTCCAGCGCCTCTCCGATCCGCCAGGCGGCCCGGTCGCGCGGTCCGACGGCGTTGGACACGGCGCGGATCTCCAGTACCGGCAGCCCGTGCGCGGCGGCGGCCTCCGCCACCCCGAAGCCCTCCATCGCCTCGGCCCCGGCGAGCGGGTGCCGGGCGGACAGCTCGGCGGCGCGGGCGGCGGTGCCGGTGACGGTGGACACGGTCAGGACGGGCGCGAGCAGCGCCCCGGTCGCCTCGGCGGCGCGGGCGGCGAGCTCGGCGGGCGGCAGGTGCACGCTGCGGCCGAAGCCGAGCTCCTGCACCGGCAGGAAACCCTCGGGGGTCTCGGCCCCCAGGTCGGCGGCGACGAGCGCGTCGGCGACCACCAGCGAGCCGGGCGGGGCGGCGGGCGCGAACCCGCCGCCGATGCCGGCGGAGACGACGAGGGAGTAGTCGGCCAGCGCGAGCGCGGTGGCCGTGGCGGCCGCGGCGGCGGCCGGGCCGACACCGCCGACGAGCACGTCGGCGGCGAGGCCGGGCAGGTCCCGGCGGGTGATGAGGTACCCACCGGGAAGGGTGCGCGGCTCGGGCGTGACCGGGTCCGGATGAGGGGTCAGGCCGGCGGCCGCGGATTCGGCCTCCGCGGCCACCGCGGTCACGATCAGCGCGCGCACGCCGCTGCGCCTGCCGCTACTTCTTCAGCTTGAGCTTGAACGACCAGACGGCGAGGGGCTTGCCGTCCTCGCCGACCTGGACGAAGCCCAGCATCTTCGACTGGGGCGCCTCGCCCTGGCCACCGGTCGCGAAGACGTCGGCGCCCTGGAAGCTGCGGTAGGTGTTCGCGGACGGCTCGGTGATCGGCTGGCCGTCGAGGACCGCCTGCCACTTCTTGCCGTCCTCGACGATCTCGGGCTCGACGCCCAGGCGCAGCGTGTCGCCGCGGCCGTAGTCGATCGTCTTGGCGTCCTTCAGGTCCGTCAGGCACTCCTGGACCCTGTCCATGGAGAGGTCCTTGCCGTCGGCGCGGCACTCGGACTCGGCGGACACCGAGGTGCTGCCGACGGTCACCGTCGCGAGCGGCGTCGGCTTGTCGTTGGCGCAGGCGGACAGGAGGAGGAGGCCGGCGGACACGGCTCCGAGGGCCGCGACGCTGCGGCGGGCCCTACCCGGGAAAAGCGGTGCGGTCATGAGCCGAAGGCTATCGGGCCGGTGGGCTGCGCCGCCGCACGGGGGTCCTGCGGCGGGGCGACCGTTGCCCTGGCCGGGCGGGTGGGGGCACCGGGCGGCTGCGCCGCGGGCTGGGGGGCTCCCCGGGGCTCCGCCCCAGACCCCGCGCCTCAAGCGCCGGCGGGGCTGGATTCGGCTCCGCCCCAGTCCCCGCGCCTCGAGCGCCGGCAGGGCTGGATGGGTGGCGCCCCAGACCCCGCGCCTCAAGCGCCGGCGGGGCTGGAATCGGCTCCGCCCCAGACCCCGCGCCTCCAGCGCCGGTGGGGCCGGATCGGGCGCCGGGCCGGGGGCGCGCGCTTTGAACGCCGGTGGGGCGGGATTTCGCGCCCGAGGCTCGGGGTGTTACGCCACTCGGGGGTGGGCCGGGTGGGGGCGGGAGGTGAGGAGGCCGCGGAGGGCCATCGTCGTGCCCAGGGCGACCAGGACGGCGGCGACCGACATGCCCAGGATCCCGTTCAGCGGCAGGGCGATGCCGATCGCGCCGCCCAGCACCCACGCCACCTGGAGCAGCGTCTCCGAACGGGCGAAGGCCGACGTGCGGACGGCCTCCGGGACGTCCCGCTGGATCATCGCGTCAAGCGACAGTTTCGCCAGCGCCTGGCAGAAGCCCGCCGTCCCGGCCAGGACGGCCATGAGCAGCCCGCTGAAGAGGACGGCCGCCAGGATCGCCACGCCCAGGGTGGCGCAGAGGACCGCCGCCACGATCGCCTCCGGGGCGCGCGCCCGCAGCCACGCACCGACCGCCGTGCCGCAGGCGTTGCCGAGGCCCGCCGCCACGCCGACGATGCCCAGCGACACCGCCGCGCTCTGCCCCCCGAGCGGGTGCTCACGCAGCAGGAACGCCAGGAAGAAGATCAGGAACCCGGACAGCCCGCGCATCGACGCGTTCGCCAGCAGCCCGCACAGCACCGGACGGCTGACCGTCCGCAGCCCCGGGCGCTTCGAGTGCGCCTCGTGGGTGGACAGCCGGGCCCGGCGCTCGCCCTTGGCCTCGTCCACCTTGTGCGGCAGCTGGAACGCCGCGACCGTGCCCCAGACGAAGATCGCGCAGGCCCCGTACAGCGGCCACGGCGGCCCGATCCCGTGCAGGGCGGCCGCCACCGGCGCCGCCGCGCCCGTGGCGAGCAGGCCCGCCAGCGTGACCCGGGAGTTCGCCTTGACGAGTGAGAACGTCGGCGGCAGCAGGCGCGGGACCACGGCGCTGCGGACGACGCCGTACGCCTTCGAGGCCACCAGCACGCCCAGCGCCGCCGGGTACAGCTCCAGCCCGCCCGTCGCGACCGCGCCGGACATCATCAGCGCCAGCAGGGCCCGCGTCAGCATCGCGCCCGCCATCGCCGCCCGCCGGCCGTGCGGCAGCCGGTCCAGCAGGGGGCCGATCACCGGGGCCAGCAGGGTGAAGGGCGCCATGGTGATCGCCAGGTACAGGGCCACCCGGCCGCGCGCCTCGTCCGTGGGGACGGAGAAGAACACCGTCGACGCCAGCGCCACCGTGATCATCACGTCGCCGGCGCCGTTGATCGCGTGCAGTTCGATCAGCCGGCCCAGCCCCGATTCACCCGCCCCCTGGGCGTGCGTGGCACGCCGGATCCCGCGCGCCGGGCCGGTGATCGGCAGGTGCAGGGCACGCCCGACGGCCCGGCCGGCCCGCCTGGCCGGTCCCGGGCCGTCTGCGGACGACCGTACGGGTGCCACGTGGCCATAGTGCCCCACACGGCCGCCAGTACCCCCTCCGGCACGTCCCCCGGTGCGTTGCGGGCCGCCGCCGCGCCGGTCCCCTCGTACGGGCGTTGTCCGCGAATCGGACCTCGCATGTGGGCCGAAGGCTCCGGAGGAGGTAGCGTGCGTAGCGCGCCACCGGCGGTTGCACTTGGCCGCGCGCCTCTTCGCGATCCCGCAGAATGGATCACAGTGGGGTGCGCCCGAGGCCGATCGGGGCGCGGACGTCGACGCGGCCCTCTGGTCCGCTCCGCCCGCGCTACGTACGGACGAGACCGACGGGTCGTTGTGGACGACAGTACGGACGGCGCACTCGTGAGACGGCGTAGGAGAGAACGAGACCTGTGAGTGCTGCGACGACGCGAAGCCGTACCCCGCGTACCCCGCGTACGCCCGCCCCCGACCGCCTCTGCGCCGAGGCGGTGGAGTTCGCCCGCGCGGCGGCCGAGGAGGCCGCCCACCCCGGTGTGGTGGGCGAGCACGTGTCGGTCGTCGCGGAGGGCGACCGGGTCGTCACGCACCTCTTCGAGTGCGAGGAGCCGGGCTACCGGGGCTGGCGCTGGGCCGTGACCGTGACCCGCGCCTCCCGCGCGAAGAACGTCACCCTCGACGAAACGGTGCTCCTGCCCGGCGACGACGCGCTGCTCGCCCCCGAATGGGTGCCGTGGAGCGAACGGCTGCGCCCGGGCGACATGGGCCCCGGCGACCTGCTGCCCACGGACGCCGACGACCTGCGGCTGGAGCCGGGCTGGTCCGGGGAGGACGCGCCGCCGCCGAACTCGGTGGTGTCGGCCGAGATGGCCGAACTGGTGGAGGCGGAGGACGCCGACGTCACCGACCGGGCGGTCGTCCCGGCGCGCGGCTCCATCGCCGCGGTGGCGGAAGAGCTCGGCATGCGCCGTGCGCGCGTCCTGTCGCGGTACGGGCTGCACAGTGCGGCCGACCGGTGGGACGAGTCGTTCGGGGCGAAGACGGCGATGGCGCAGGCGGCGCCCGCGTCGTGCGTCTCGTGCGGGTTCCTCGTCGCGATCGGGGGCTCGCTGGGGCAGGCCTTCGGTGTCTGCGCGAACGAGTTCGCCCCGGCGGACGGCCGGCTGGTGTCCCTGTCGTACGGCTGCGGCGGCCACTCGGAGGCCGCGGTCATGCCGAAGCCGCTGCGGCCCGCGCCGCCGGTGCTCGACTCGATGGCGACGGACGAGTTCCCGCTCCGCCAGGCCCCCGACACCGGCTCGGTGCCCCCGGCGGACCTGCCGTCCGCCGACCTGGGGCACTCGTAGCGCAGGCGGCGCGGGCCGGCGGGCAGAGCGGGCGCGGACCCCTGTCGTCACCCCCGTGAACGACAAGGGCCCGGGCCCGGCGGTGCGCCGTGGCCGCAAGGCCGGGCGCGGAGAGGGACGCCGTCGGCCGCCCGCCCGGTTCCCGAACGCCCCGGCAACGCCGGAACGGGCCCGCGGCCGGGCCGGCTCAGTTCCGGGCGGCGGCGTCCGGACGGCCCGCGGCCGCGGTGGCTCAGGGCTTCGGGCGGCGGCGCAGCACGCGCTTGCCCGCCAGGACCAGGGCCGTGCCCGCCGCCAGGACCAGGGCCCCCTTGGTGAAGCTGCCGGAACCCGGCGTGGCGGGCTCGCCCTGGGCCCCGGAGCCCGATCCGCCGGCGCCCTGGCCCCCGGGCTGCTGCGGCGACCCGGCCCCCGCCGGGTCGGGCGCACCCGACGCGGTCGCCACGGGTACCGCCACCACCTTGCTGTTCGCGCCCTCCGCCCCGAACATCAGCGTCCGGCCGTCCGGCGTGTACGTCACCGACTCGGCCTGCCCCTGCCACGGCGCGTCCTGCCGCTCGCCCTCCCCCTGCGGGCGGCCGTCCTTCCACGGGTACGTCCGGGCCGTGAAGTACCCGCGCAGCGTCAGCCGCCCCCCGTCCGGCGAGAACGCCCCGTCCGTCACCCACGGCACGTCCGCGACCCGGCGGAAGACGTTGCGCCCGTCCGCCGACAGCCGCTCGGGGCCCTCGTACAGGCCGCCGCCCTGCTCGTTCTTGCTCGCGATGTACACCCGGCCCGTCACCGGATGGACCATCAGCGCCTCCGCGTTGCGCGGCCCGTCGGCGTAGACCACGGTGAACTGCTCGGCCTTGACGGTCTGGTCGCCCAGTTCCCTCGGCTCCTGGAAGCGGTAGATCCACACGTGGTCCCAGGTGCCGTTCCTGTTGTCGCCGATGTCGCCCACGTACAGCTGCCCGTCCGGGCCGAGCGAGATCGCCTCCACGTCGCGCGGCGTCCCGATCCCGGTCAGCGTCACCCGTGCGAGGGTCCTGCCCGTCGCGGAGTCCACCGCGTACACGTACGGGCCGTCGTCGCTGTCGTTGTGCGTCCAGTACACGCCCGGGTGGACGCGGCTGGCCGCGAGGCCGCTCGACTCCCTGATGCGCGGGTCGGTGATGGTGAACCCGGCGGCGGCGGGGGTTTCCGCCGCCAGGGCGGCCCCCGGCAGCACGGCCAGCACGAGGGCGGCGGGAACGGCGGTCAACCGGGGCAGCAGGCGCATCCCTCAAGCCTGCCAGCCCGTGGGGGGTGTCCGGTGGACCGGGCCGGGTCCGCGGTGTCCGGTGCCCCGCCCACCCCCTGCGGCGTGTCCGGCGTCACAGGGGTTCCGGTCGTGTGATCCGCGATGATGGCCGGATGCGTTTCATGTTCGTCGGCGACTCCATGACCATCGGACGCGCCGGCGACTTCACCTGGCGCTACCGGATGTGGCAGCACCTCGGCGCCACCCTGGGCGACGGCTCCTTCGAGATCGTCGGGCCGCGCAGCGCGCTGTACGACACCGCCACCGACACCCCCACCAGCCACGCCTACGCCGCCGCGGACTTCCCCGCGCACGCCCGCCGGCACCTGGCCGGCTGGGGCGAGGGCTGGCAGCACATGGCACCCCTGGTCGGGCCCGCCGCCGGCGCCGCCCGCGCGGACGTCCTGCTCGTCTCCCTCGGCCTGATCGACCTCGGCTTCTACACGAAGGCCGACCAGACCGCCGACAACGTGCGCCGCTTCGTCGCGGCAGCGCGGGAGGCCCGCCCCGCCGTCCGGATGGTCTTCCTGCCGGTCATACCCAACGTCCGCGCCGAGAAGGACGCCCCGTTCGCGGCGGAGGTCGCCCGCTTCAACGAGCTGCTCGGGAAAGCGGTCGCCGACCTGACGGCCGACGCCTCGCCGATCCTGCTGGCCGCCCGCCCGCACGCGTACGACATCCACCGGGACACCTACGACGGCACGCACCCCAACGCCTCCGGGGAGCACCGCCTCGCCGGCGAGTTCGCGGCCGTCCTGCACCAGGCCTGGGGCATCGGCGGCCCCTACCGGCCCGCGCGGGATCCGTAACCCCCTTCGTGCGAAGGGGTCTTGCCTGGAGCGCACTCCAAGCAGTTGGCTAGTGGCCCATGAAGTACACGCAGCTCGGACGCACCGGTCTCAAAGTCAGCCGCCTCGTACTCGGCACCATGAACTTCGGCCCCCAGACGGGCGAGCCGGAGAGCCACGCGCTCATGGACGCCGCCCTCGACGCCGGCATCAACTTCTTCGACACCGCCAACGTATACGGCTGGGGTGAGAACAAGGGCCGCACCGAGGAGATCATCGGGACCTGGTTCGCGCAGGGCGGCGGCCGCCGCGAGAAGACGGTCATCGCCACCAAGGTCTACGGCTCCATGTCCCGTGGGGGCGAGACCTGGCCCAACTACGACCGCCTCTCCGCCCTGAACATCCGCCGGGCCGTCGACGAGAGCCTGCGCCGCCTGAAGACCGACCACATCGACGTCTACCAGTTCCACCACGTCGACCGGCAGACCCCCTTCGAGGAGATCTGGCAGGCCATCGAGGTCCTCGTCCAGCAGGGCAAGATCCTCTACGCGGGCTCCTCCAACTTCCCCGGCTGGAAGATCGCCCAGGCCAACGAGACCGCCGCCCGCACCGGCCGGCTCGGCCTCGTCAGCGAGCAGTGCCTCTACAACCTCTCCGAGCGGCGCGCCGAGATGGAGGTCATCCCCGCCGCCGAGGCGTACGGACTCGGCGTCATCCCCTGGTCCCCGCTGCACGGGGGGCTGCTGGGCGGCGTCATCAAGAAGGAGGCCGCGGGCGGCCGGAGGGCCTCCGGGCGCTCGGCGGACGCCCTCGCCAACAGCTCGGTCCGGGCACAGCTGGAGGCGTACGAGGACCTCCTCGACAAGCACGGCCTGGAACCCGGCGAGGTCGCCCTGGCCTGGCTGCTGACCCGCCCCGGCGTCACCGGCCCGATCGTCGGCCCGCGCACCGCGGAGCAGCTGGAGTCGGCGCTGCGGGCGGTGGAGCTGGAACTCTCCGAGGAGCTGCTGGCCTCCCTGGAGGAGATCTTCCCCGGCCCGGGCCCCTCCCCGGAGGCCTTCGCCTGGTAGCCGCGGCGGCTGCGCACGCACACCGCCCCGCCGCGCGCTTCGGGCGCGGGCGGGGCGGGCGGGTACGGGCGTACGGCAGCGGCGGGGCGTGCGGGCTACTGGCCCACCGCGGCCGCCACCGCCACGACGACGAACATCAGCACGAGCACACCGGCCATGACACGGTTCCTGGTCTTCGGGTCCACCCGTCGAGACTAACGCGCTCCCCTCCCCGCCCTTCGCCAGGGGCTGCGAGACTTGCGTCATGGTCACCGTCGACGACGTACGGCGGCTCGCGCTCGCGCTGCCGCGCACCGAGGAACACCTCGTCCGCGACCGGGTGAAGTTCCGCATCGGCCGGATCGTCTACCTCGCCCTGTCCCGGGACGAGACCGAGCTCGGCTTCGCCTTCCCCAAGGAGGAGCGGGCCGCGCTCGTCGCCTCCGCCCCGGACACGTTCTCCCTGCCCGGCGCCGGGGACATGCGCTACCACTGGGTGCACGCCCGCATGGCCGCCCTCGACACCGCGGAACTCGCGGAGCTGGTCACCGACGCCTGGCGGATGTGCGTACCGGCCGGCGTCGCCCGCGCCCACCTGGCGGGCCCCCCGCCGCCCGCGCCCGGGCCGGAGGCGGCCGGAAGCTGACCGGGGCGCGGGGACGGCCGGGCACCCGGGACCCCCGCCGGCCGAGGTGCCCGGCGCGTACCGCTACGTCACCGTCAGCCGCAGGGCGGGCAGCCCCGCGCCGTCCGGCGGGACCAGGGCCGGCGCCTCGCCGATCCGGGCCGCCCGCGGGCGCACCAGCGCCAGGTAGCTGGAGGTGCGCAGCGCCACCGACTCGTCGAGGCGGCCCGCGTTGAACCAGATCTCCTCGTGCTCCAGCAGGGCCGGGTCCACGACCACCTCCACGGAGGGATCGAAGCTCACCGGCATGATCGAACCGCTGACGCAGCCCGTCAGCTCCTCGGCGACCTCCCGCACGGCGAAGGAGGCGTTCGTGCCGCCGTACTCGGCCCGCACCGCCTCCAGGTCGACGCGGCAGTGCCCCGGCACCACGGCGATCACGTAGCGGCGCTGTTTGCGTCCCAGCGCGACTCTGATCACCAGGCACTTGGCGGCCTGTTCGAGCCGGTGGCCGCGTATCAGGCTGGCGCGTTCGGTACGCCCCTCCGGGGCGTGGCGCAGCAGCCGGTAGTCGGCTCCTCCGTCCGCCAGGAGGCCGAGCAGGCGGGCGTAGCTGTCCGCGATCGCGGTCGCAGAGGTCACAACGGTCCTTTCCGGAAATACGTCGGTGATGACGTCGGTGGTGACTCAGCGGTCGCGCAGCTCCAGGGTGCAGCACTTCACGCTGCCGCCCGCCTTCAGGAGTTCGGAGAGCCCGACTCCCACCGGCTCGAAGCCGCGCGCGCTGAGCTGGGCCATCAGGCCGGTCGCCGCCTCCGGCAGCAGCACGTGCCGGCCGTCGGAGAAGGCGTTCAGCCCGAAGACCGCCGCGTCCTCGGCGGTCGCGAGGATCGCGTGGGGGAACATCGTGCGGAGCACGGCCCGGCTGCCCTCGGAGAAGGCGGCCGGGTAGTACATGACCTCGTCGTCGGAGAGCACGGCCAGGGCCGTGTCCAGGTGGTAGTACTCCGGGTCGACGAGGGTCAGGCTCGTCACCGGCAGGCCGAAGAACTCCTGGGCCTCGGCGTGCGAGCGCGGGTCGGTGCGGAAGCCGGTGCCGGCGAGCAGCCGGCGGCCGACGGTGAGGAAGTCGCCCTCGCCCTCGTTGACGTACTCGGGCCACAGCACCTCGCGGTAGCCGCGCCGGCCGAACCAGTCCAGGTACGCCGGGCCCTCGGCGGTGCGCTGCACGTGCCGGAACCGCGCGCCGTAGACCCTGCCGTCGACGACGGTGGCGCCGTTCGCTGCGAACACCATGTCGGGCAGGCCCTCGACGGGGTCGATCTCCTCGACCGTGTGGCCGAGTTCGCGGTACAGGTCGCGCAGCCGCTCCCACTGGCGGACCGCGAGGCCGGGGTCGGTGCTCCTCTCCGGGTGCATCCAGGGGTTGATCGAGTACGTGACGTCGTAGTGCTGGGGACGGCACATCAGCAGCCTGCGCCGGGTGGCGGTGCGCGCGGGGGTGGTGGGCGCGGTCGTCGTCATCGTCGGCTCGGTGAGCGGCACGGGGACTCCTTCGGGGGTGACTGGAGGAACTCCGGGCCGTCGCCGCGCGCGGTGGCGCGGGGCGACGGGTGGTGCGGGGCGTCAGCGGGCGGCCTGCTCGGTTTACTGGGCCGGAGCATGCCGGGGCCGCCTCTACTGCTTCTGTTTCACCGGAATCCGGATTCCGCGCCCCGAAGTACGGGCCACGGGGGAGTGAACCCTCCCCGAACGCCGGCCTCAGCCCGACAGGGGCCAGGCCCCGGCCACCTCGTAGCGGGGCTGCTCGCCGGGGATGCCGCTGGTGGGGAGGTTGCTGCGGACCAGGCTGAGGGTGTCGACCCGCCAGGGCGTGCCCTCGAAGCCGGCGAGGGCGTCGAGGCAGGGCCGCAGAGAGGCGCCGGGGCCGGGGCCGGGGCGGCTGCGGGCCAGGGTGAGGTGCGGGGTGTAGCGGCGGTGCTGCTCCATGGGGATCCCGGCCCGGCGGGCGGCGGCGTCGGCGCGCTCGGCCAGCAGGCGCAGCGCGTCGAGCCCGCCGGCGGCCCCGGTCCACAGGGTGCGGTTGCCGAAGTGGCCGACGCCGTGGAGGCGGAGCGGGAAGGGGGCGGTACGGTGCGCCGCGCGGGCGAGGCGGGCGTGCAGCTCGGGGAGCAGGGGGTCGGGGACCTCTCCCATGAAGGCGAGCGTGAAGTGCCAGGCCGCCTCGGTGGTCCACCGCAGCCCCTCCGGGTGGGGCGCCCGCGCGACGGCGTCACGCAGCTCCCCGACGGCGTCGGGCCCGGGCAGCACGGCGGCGAACAGCCTCACGCCCCCGACGCTACCGCTCCGCTCCGCGCCGGGGCAGGGGGCCGTGCCGGGGGCCGGGGGCCGGGGGCCGAGTGCGGGGTGACGGGCCCCAGGGGGGCCGTGTCGCTGCGCCGGGCTCGCCCCTCCCCGCCCTTCGTCCGTTCCCCGGGGCTGCGCCCCGGCCCCCCCTGGGGTCGCCCCCGGACCCCCGCGCCTCTCCCGCCGGCGGGGCCGGGCAGCGCCCGGGGAACGGTGGAAGGGCGGGTCGGGGACCCCCCACCGGACCGCCCGGCCAGGGCTCAGGCGGCCGTGGTCAGTTCGCGGCGCGGGGACGGCACGAACGCGATGCCGCGGCGGTTCACGCTCAGGCGGAGGTTGCCCACGCGGGAGAGGACCACCGCGACGCCGACCGCCGCCGCCAGGGAGAGCAGGCCGCCGGACGCCATGCCCAGCCGCGCTCCGTAGGTGTCCGTGATCCATCCCACCAGCGGGGCCCCCACGGGCGTGCCGCCGGTGAAGACCATCATGTACAGCGCCATGACCCGCCCCCGCATCTCGGGATCGGTGGCCATCTGGACGCTGGAGTTCGCCACGACGTTCACGGTCAGGCCGAACATCCCGATCGGCACCAGCAGCGCCGCGAAGAGCCAGAAGCCCGGGGCGAACGCGGTGACCAGCAGCAGGGCCGAGAAGAGCACCGCCGCCGTCACCAGCAGCCGCAGCCGGGCCTGGCCGCGGCGGGCCGCCAGCAGGGCACCGGCCAGGGAGCCGGCCGCGATGAGGGTGTTGAACAGCCCGTACGTGCCCGCGTCCCCGTGGAAGACGTCGTCGACGAAGGCCGACAGCCAGATCGGGAAGTTGAACCCGAACGTGCCGATGAAGCCGACCAGCACGATCGGCCACACCAGCTCGGGCCGGCCCGCGACGTACCGCAGGCCCTCGCGCAGCTGGCCCTTGGCGCGCGGCTGCGGGGTGACGGAGTGCAGCTCGTGCGTGCGCATCAGCAGCAGGCCGGCGATGGGCGCGGCGAAGGACAGGCCGTTCATCAGGAAGGCCCAGCCGGAGCCGACGGCCGTGATGAGCACGCCGGCGATCGCCGGGCCGACCAGCCGCGCGGACTGGAAGTTGGCGGAGTTCAGGCTGACCGCGTTGGCGAGCTGCGCGGGGCCGACCATCTCGGAGACGAACGTCTGCCGGGCCGGGTTGTCGACGACGGTGACCAGGCCGATGAGGAAGGCCGCGAGGTAGACGTGCCAGACCTGGACGTGTCCGGCCAGGGTCAGCGCGGCGAGCGCGACACCGGTGAGGCCCATCGCGCTCTGCGTGGTGATCAGCAGCGGCCGCTTGGGCAGCCGGTCGGCGAGTACGCCTCCGTAGAGCCCGAACAGCAGCATCGGCAGGAACTGCAGGGCGATGGTGATGCCGACGGCGGACGCGGAGCCGGTCAGGGAGAGGACCAGCCAGTCCTGCGCGATGCGCTGCATCCAGGTGCCCGTGTTCGAGACGACCTGGCCGGTGGCGAAGAGCCGGTAGTTGCGGATCTTCAGCGAGCTGAACATGGTCTGCCTGCCCGCACTGCCACCCGGAGCAGTAGTAGTGGTGGATGTATGGCCGGGTGCGGAGTCTGCTCCGGTTCCCGTACTCAAAAGCGTTCGCCTCCTGGCGTGGTTCCTATAGGTGCGCGAGCTTCTCCAGGACGGGTGCGGCCGCGCGGAGCTTGGCCCATTCGTCCTCGGTGAGCTCGGCCGCGAGCCCGGCCAGGAAGGCGTTGCGCTTGCGACGGCTCTCTTCGAGCATCGCCTCGGCCTCCTCGGTCTGGCGGACCACCTTCTGGCGGCGGTCCTCGGGATGCGGCTCCAGCGTGACCAGTCCCTTGGCCTCCAGCAGCGCGACGATGCGTGTCATCGACGGCGGCTGGACGTGCTCGCGCCGGGCCAGCTCGCCGGGTGTGGCGTGGCCGCAGCGGGCGAGGGTGCCGAGCACCGACATCTCGGTCGGGCTGAGCGATTCGTCGACGCGCTGGTGCTTCAGGCGCCGGCCCAGCCGCATCACGGCGGAGCGGAGGTCGTTCACGGCGGCGGCATCGTCGCCATGGGAAAGGTCATGCATGTCTTTAGAGTAACTCATTACTCTGTCTAATGAAAAACCGGTTACCGGCCACCCCGTCTCACTCGTACGGGTGAGGAAGCGGCGAAAAGTGACACGCGCCCGCACCGTCTGCCCCGACCCTGTCGGGCATGGGGACACATGTGCTGAGCGTGCGCATGGACGGGGAGCTGCTGGACCGGCTCCGCCACCATGCCGCCAAACGCGGAATGAGCGTCCAGGACTATGTGGTCCGGACGCTCATTCGCGATGACTTCGACGAGCGGTTCAAGGCCGCCGTCGACGAGACGGAGAAGTTCTACGGGCTCACGTGAGGCCCGGCCGTGCGCGGGGCCTGCGTGAGGCCGGGTGGGCCTACGTGAGGCCGAGGGCCGGCATCGCGTAGTAGAAGACGAAGACCGCCGCGACGGCGTACATGGCCGCCGGCACCTCGCGGCCCCGGCCCGTCGCCAGGCGCAGCACGCAGAAGCTGACGAAGCCGATGCCGATGCCGTTGGTGATCGAGTAGGTGAACGGCATCAGCACCATGGCCATGAAGGCCGGGACGGCGATGGTGAAGTCGTTCCAGTCGATGTCCCGGACCGAGCCCGCCAGGATCAGGAAGCCGACCGCCACGAGGGCGGGGGTGGCGGCCTGCGAGGGGACCATCGTGGCGAGCGGGGTGAGGAAGAGCGAGACGGTGAAGAGCGCGCCGGTCACCACGTTGGCCAGGCCCGTGCGGGCGCCCTCGCCGACGCCCGCCGTGGACTCCACGAAGCAGGTGGTGGCGGACGAGGAGGTCGCGCCGCCGGAGGCGACGGCCAGGCCGTCCACGAGCAGGACCCGGTTGATGCCGGGGAAGGTGCCGTCCGGCTTCGTCAGCTTGGCCTCGTCGCCGACGCCGAGGATGGTGCCCATCGCGTCGAAGAAGCAGGACAGCAGCACGGTGAAGACGAACAGGGCGCCCGTGAGCACCCCGACCTTCCCGAAGCCGCCGAAGAGGCTGACCTGGCCGACGAGCCCGAAGTCGGGCGCGGCCACCGGATTGCCCGGCCACTGCGGCACGGTCAGGCCCCAGGCCAGGTCCGGCAGGTCGGTGACCGCCTGGACGGCGACCGCGACGACGGTCATGACCACGATGGAGATCAGGATCGCGCCGGGCGTCTTGCGGATCAGCAGCGCGAGGGTGAGCAGGACGCCGACGACGAAGACCAGGACCGGCCAGCCGTGCAGGTGGCCGTTGCCGCCCAGCTGGAGCGGGACCGTCGTGTGCGCGGCGTCCGGGATGCGGGTGACGAAGCCGGAGTCGACCAGGCCGATCAGCATGATGAAGAGGCCGATGCCGATCGCGATGCCCTTGCGCAGGCCCAGCGGGACGGCGTTCATGACCCGCTCGCGCAGGCCGGTGGCGACCAGCAGCATCACCACGAAGCCGGCCAGCACCACCATGCCCATGGCGTCGGGCCAGCTCATGCGGGGGGCCAGCTGGAGGGCCACGACGGTGTTGACGCCGAGACCGGCCGCCAGTGCGATCGGCACGTTGCCGATGACGCCCATCAGGAGGGTGGAGAAGGCGGCCGTCAGGACGGTGGCGGTGACGAGCTGGCCGCCGTCGAGCTGGTGCCCGTACATGTCCTTCGCGCTGCCCAGGATGATCGGGTTCAGCACGATGATGTAGGCCATCGCGAAGAAGGTGGCGAAGCCGCCCCGGACCTCGCGGGCGACGGTCGAACCACGCTCGGAGATCTTGAAGTAGCGGTCCAGGCCGGTGGTGGGGGCCGCGGCGGGTGCCGAGGTGCTCATGCGGTCCTCAAACGGGGTCTATTGGGCGGTTCATACGAACGAATCCGGTCGCAGGCAAACCGTTTCAGTATGAACACACGACCGAAGGCCAGTCCATCTCCGCGCGTAGACCCCGAAACGCGCCGCCTAGACTGGTCGCCATGGCGAAGTGGACTGCGAAGCACGAGGCGCCCGAGCCCCTGGAGGGCCCGGTTGTCGCCACCATCACCGGCGGCACGGTCCTCTGGTTCGCCCTGTTCGTCCTCCAGCTGCCCTTCTACGGCTGGTTCGCCGACCGGGACCTGCTGTGGTGGGTGTGGACCTGCGCCGCCGGCGGCGGCCTCGGCCTGATCGGCATCTGGTACGTCCGCGGCCGTGACGCCGCGCTCCGCGCCCACGCGGCGGAGCGGGCCGCACGGGCCGACGGGTCCGGGGAGGCGGGACCGGCCGCGCAGCCGGGCGACGGCGCGTAGCACCTCCGCGGGGGCGACCCGGGGACGGTCCGGGTCATCCCGACGTCGGATCCTCCGGCCGCTCGGCGGGTGAAGCGCCCGCACCGCCTTTACCGTCGAAAGCATGACGCAGCGGGCGAGGACCGACCACGACGGGCCGGAACGGGCCGACGGCGCCGCCATCGACGCGGGCGCCGAGCTCGATCCCGTACACCCGGTGAAGCCCCCCGCCCCCCGCTTCACGCCGGGCGGCCTCACCACCGCCGAAGTCGCCGAACGCGTGGCGCGCGGCGACATCAACGACGTCCCCGTCCGCTCGTCCCGCTCCACCGCCGACATCGTCCGCGGGAACGTCTTCACCCGCTTCAACGCCATCATCGGCCTCCTGTGGGCGATCATGCTGATCGTCGCGCCCATCCAGGACAGCCTCTTCGGCTTCGTGATCCTCGCGAACACCGGCATCGGCATCATCCAGGAACTGCGCGCCAAGAACACCCTCGACGGCCTCGCCGTCATCGGCGAGGCCAAACCGAGCGTGCGCCGCGACGGCACCACCGCCGAGGTCTCCACCTCCGAGATCGTCCTCGGCGACGTCATCGAACTGGGCCCCGGCGACAAGGTCGTCGTCGACGGGACCCTCGGCGAGGCCGACGGACTGGAGATCGACGAGTCCCTGCTCACCGGCGAGGCCGACCCCGTCCTGAAGAAGGCCGGCGACCCGGTCATGTCCGGCTCCTTCGTGGTCGCCGGCAGCGGCGCCTTCACCGCCACCAAGGTCGGCCGCGCGGCCTACGCCGCCCAGCTGGCCGAAGAGGCCTCGCGCTTCACCCTCGTCCACTCCGAACTGCGCTCCGGCATCTCCACCATCCTCAAGTACGTCACCTGGATGATGGTCCCGACCTCCATCGGCCTGATCATCAGCCAGCTCGTGGTGAAGGACACGGACCTCAAGGAGTCCGTCGCCCGCACCGTCGGCGGCATCGTCCCGATGATCCCCGAGGGGCTCGTCCTGCTCACCTCCGTCGCCTTCGCCATCGGAGTCATCCGGCTCGGCCGCAAACAGTGCCTCGTCCAGGAACTGCCCGCCATCGAAGGCCTCGCCCGCGTCGACGTCGTCTGCCTCGACAAGACCGGCACCCTCACCGAGGGCGGCATGGACGTCACCGAGGTACGCCCGCTCGGCGGCGCGGAACCGGCGTACGTCGAGAAGGTGCTCGGCGCCCTCGGCGAATCCGACCCGCGCCCCAACGCCAGCCTCCAGGCCATCATCGACGCCTACCCCGACAGCGCCGACTGGCGCTGCACCGAGTCCCTGCCCTTCTCCTCCGCCCGCAAGTACAGCGGCGCCAGCTTCAGCGAGGGCGACGGCGAGAACAACACCTGGCTGCTCGGCGCCCCCGACGTGCTCCTGCCCGCCGGGGACCCGGCGCTCCAGGAGATCGACGGCCTCAACGAGCAGGGACTGCGGGTCCTGCTGCTGGCCCGCTCCGCCCGCGAGCTCGACGACCCCGCCGTGGCCACCGCCGTCCGGCCCACCGCCCTCGTCGTCCTCGAACAGCGGCTGCGCCCCGACGCCGCCGACACGCTGCGCTACTTCGAGGACCAGGCGGTGAAGGCGAAGGTCATCTCCGGCGACAACGCCGTCTCCGTCGGCGCGGTCGCCGGCAAGCTCGGGCTGCCCGGCGCCCAGAACACCGTCGACGCCCGCGACCTGCCGGCCGAACGCACCGCAATGGCCGAGGCGCTCGACGGCAACTCGGTCTTCGGCCGCGTCACCCCGCAGCAGAAGCGGGACATGGTCGGCGCCCTCCAGTCCAACGGCCACACCGTCGCCATGACCGGCGACGGCGTCAACGACGTCCTGGCCCTCAAGGACGCCGACATCGGCGTGAGCATGGGCTCCGGCTCCGAGGCCACCCGCGCCGTCGCCCAGATCGTGCTCCTGAACAACAGCTTCTCCACCCTGCCCTCGGTCGTCGCCGAGGGCAGGCGGGTCATCGGCAACATCACCCGGGTCGCGACGCTCTTCCTCACCAAGACGGTCTACTCGGTGCTGCTGGCGGTCCTGGTGGTCTGCTCCCAGGTCGAGTACCCCTTCCTGCCGCGCCACCTCACCCTGCTGTCCACGCTCACCATCGGCATCCCCGCGTTCTTCCTGGCGCTCGCCCCGAACACGGAGCGCGCCAGACCGCACTTCGTGAAGCGGGTCATGCGCTACGCCGTCCCCGGCGGCGTGATCGCGGCGGCGGCCACCTTCGCCACGTACCTGATCGCCCGGCACCACTACAGCGGCCCGGGCTCCCTGGAGGCCGAGACGAGCGCGGCGACGCTGGCCCTCTTCCTGACCTCCATGTGGGTGCTGGCGATCATCGCCCGGCCGTACACGTGGTGGCGGGTCGCCCTGGTCGGCGCGATGGGCGCGGCCTTCCTCGTCGTGCTGGTGGTGCCGTGGCTCCAGCACTTCTTCCAGCTCAAGCTGGAGGGCACCACGATGCCCTGGACGGCGGTCGCCATCGCGGCGGGCGCGGCGGCGCTGATCGAGTGCACCTTCCGGTGGGTGGACCGGCGGTTCCCGGCGTAGGCGCCCTAGTCGAACCACCTGTCCCGGGCCAGTTCCGCCGTGCGGGACGGGTCCTCCAGGAGGGCCGCCACCTCGAAGCGGCGGGGCCACTGGGCCGCCGCCCAGGCCAGGCCCGCCGCCACGCCCTCCAGGGTCGCCGCGTGCAGGACGCCGTCCGGGGTGAGCCGCCAGTCCAGCTCCGTACCGCCCGCCACCAGCTCCTCGTGCTCCACGTACGTCTTCGGCGTCGACGGCCCCAGCAGGGCCCGTACCGGCTCCGGGACCTCGTGCTCCTCGCCCGGCGTGCTCACCTCGGCCGGGACCGTGTCCGACAGGCGGCGCACCTGGAGCAGGTCCGCCAGGTCGGCCGCGCGGGACGGGGACACCGGCAGGAGCGGCAGACCCCCGGTGAGCGGCAGGAGGTCGGGGGCGTCGGCGACGACCGCGTCGGCCGCGTCCACCACGACCACCTCCCCGTCCACCACCGCCCGCAGCTCGTCCGGGAGCGTCACCTGCTCCGGGTCCAGGTCCGCCAGCGCCCCGTACAGGCCGTGCAGCTGCCGGCCCGTCACCTCGCGCTCCGGGTCCGCGAGGCGGGCCAGCAGTTCGGCGGCGCCGCCGGGCTCCTCCAGCAGGGCCCGCACGGAGGTCCGTACGCCCAGGGCGCGCAGCACCTGCTCGTCCTCGAAGCCGGTCGCGTCCGCCGGGGTGTACAGGCCCGCCAGCAGCGGATCGCCGCCGGCCGCCCGCAGCCCCGCGGGGCGGCGGCCGTCGAGCACCGGGTGGTCGCGCAGCCACCAGGCCGTGTACGGGCGCACCGACCGGGTCGTGCCGTCCGGGAGCAGGATCCGCACCGGCTGGGTCAGGGCGTCGCGCAGCGGCGGCTGCGCCAGCATCGCCAGGGCCTGCGGCCAGCGGTCGTCGTCGACGAGGTCCAGGTCCCGCACGGCGATCAGCTCGGTCGCCACCGGCGGCACGGGCGTGTCCGGGAGCTGGTCGAGCAGGTCCTCGCACCACACGTCGACGGCGTCCAGCAGACCCGCGTCATCCGGCTCGGCGAAGTCCCCCTCGCGCGGCTCCAGTTCGTCCGGGTCGAGCACCACGTCGGTGGCGCGGACCAGCTGGAACGCGGTCAGCACCCCGCACGCGGCCAGCGTGTCCGCGTCCCAGCGGGCGGCGAAGTCGGCGTCCAGGTACGGGACCTCGCCCTCGCGCAGCACCGACGCCAGCGGACTCCCGGCGAGCAGCAGCTCACCGGCCGGGGTCGGCTCCCCGTCCTCGTCCGGCAGGGCCAGCGCGCCCAGCCAGGGCTCGTCACCGCGGGCCAGGCCCGCGGCGCGGACCAGGGTCAGGACGGTGTCGGCGAGCTCCTCCGGGTCGGGCGCGTCCTCGTCCCAGATCTCGCCCGCGTCCAGCGAGGCGGCCACGGCGGCCCGGACCTGCGGGGTCGTCAGGACGGCGCGCGCGGTGGCCGGGAGGGCGCCGAGCCGCTCCAGCAGCGGGTGCGCGGCGTCCGGGTGGGCCACCTTCAGGCCCAGCCGGGCCAGCTCCGCCGGGGTGTCCGGGCCGGGCAGCAGCACGTGGCGCGGGCCGATGGTGGTGCGGCCGTCGGCGAGCGGCACGGGCAGGCCCGACAGCCGGTCGGGGTCCACCCCCGCCAGGGTGTCGTACAGGCGGTGCCACCAGTCCGGGGTGCGCTCGATGCCCGCGATCCGCTCGATGGCGTCACCGAGGGGGAGCCGGCCCACGCCCAGGGTGCGCAGCTCGGGGCGCCGCTCCAGCCCGGCCGGCAGCAGCGTCGGGAGCACCTCCGCGAGGACCCGTACCGTGTCGGCGCCCGCGCCCTCCACGACCTCGGCCTCGAAGGGGCGCAGCGCCGACAGCTCCTCGGTGGGGGCGGCCGGGGCGAGGAAGGCGGTACGGGGCAGCCGCCGCAGCACGGCGGCGCGCAGCGCCCCGTCCAGCGGGCCCTTGCCGAGCGGGCCGGGCACGAGGTCCACCAGCGCGGTGCTCACCGGCTCCCAGGTGCCCAGGAGTTCGGTGTACGCGTCCGCCGCGCGCTCCACCAGGAAGTCGGTCAGCGGTCCCGGCGCGGGGTGGCGGCGCGTGGTGTCCAGCGGCAGCGAGGCGATGAGCAGGGCGGGGACGCCGAGCGGCTCGTCGGTGGGGGTCGGGGCGTGGACGACGGGCGCGGTACGGGGGTGCACGGGTGCGCCGTCGGCGTCGACCGGGACGGCCCAGGTGACCGTCCAGTCGGGCCGCAGCCGCTCCTCGACGGGCCGGTCGGCGAGCAGGGCCGGCTCGATGGGGCCCGTGTGGCGGACGGTGCGCCAGCGGTGGGTGCCGGAGGCGGAGTCCTCGATGACGGTGTACGGGCCGTCCATGCGCCGGTACAGCACGCGGTGCCCGGCGGACGGGGTCTCGATGACGACCTCGCGCAGCCCGGGCAGGGTCAGCAGCAGCGCGTCGTCCACGCCGGCCAGCAGGCGTTCGGTGAGGTCCTCGGCGGCGGCGTCGCGCAGCGGGAGGACCACGACGGTGTCGTACCCCTCGGGGGCGGTGCCCTCGGCGGGCAGCGGCAGCCGCAGCAGCGGTACGTGGCCGTCGCGGCGGCGGAGTTCGTCGCCGAGGCCGGGGCTGCCGTTGGCGGCGTCCCGGGCCAGCTCGCGGGCCTCGGCGAGGGACCAGCGGACGCCGCCGTGGCGGCCGAGCACCGCCGGCTCGTCGGAGACGGCCAGCACGGCGGCGAAGCCGACGCCGAAGCGGCCGACGGAGCCCTGGTCGTTCTCCCGCTTGGCGGAGGCGCGCAGGGTGCTCAGCGACTCCACGCCCGTCGCGTCGAGCGGGGCCCCCGTGTTGGCGGCGGCCAGCACGGCGGGGCCGTCGGGGCCGGAGGGGTGCAGGGTCAGGCGCAGCCGGCCGGGGACCTTGGCGCGGCCGGCCGCGTCGGCGGCGTTCTGCGCCAGCTCCACGACGAGCCGGTCCCGGTAACCGCCGAGCGCGAGGTCCTCCTCGGCGTTGGCGTCCTCACGGAAGCGGGCCGGGCCCGCCCCCCACGCGTCGAGCACCCCGCGCCGCAGCCGGGCGGTGCCGAAGGGGTCCACGCCGGTCTGGGCCGCTGTCACTCGCACGTTCACGCCGCTGCCTCCATGCTGCCGCTGCCACTGGAGTGTCGAAGGTATCGCGTGGGCGGCCGCGCCCTGGCCGTGAGGTGGGCGAACACGGCGACGCGGAGGGGCGGTCGGGCGCCGGCGGGGGCCGGGCCGGGGGTCACCGGGTGCCGCTGGTCCGCACGGTCAGGTGCGCGGTGGCCCGCAGCGGGGTGCCGTCGGGGGCGCTGCCGGTGAGGAGGACGTCGTAGGGGCCGTCCTTGACGCGGGCGACCCCGGCGGTGGCGGCCCAGGTGCCGTCCTGGCCGGCGGCGGGCGTGACGCGGCCCAGGGCGGCGGAGGAGACGGCCAGGTGCCGCGAGCCGGCGGGGGCGGTCACGGTGACGCTGACGGCGTCGCCCGGCTTCACGGGGGAGGCGGGCACCTCCACGCGGGCGGAGGGGGCCGGGTGCGTGCTCGTGCGGACGGACGGCGAGGGGGCGGGGGCGGGGGTGCCGGCGGCGAAGGCGGTGGCGCCGCCGAGGGCCAGCGACGCGGTGAGGGCGGCGGCGGTGAGGGTGAGAGCGGTGCGCATGGGTTCCTCCTTGAGCGGAGCCGGGCGAGTCCCGGCACACCGGACAAGAGGGACATTCGGGGGCTTCGGTTTCAGTGCATTCCGGGCGCCGGGAGGAGAGGGACGAAAGTACCGCGACCGGAAGGCGCAGGCGGGAGCGGGTGCGAGGGGCATCCGCCCGCTTGCCCCCCGCCCCGGTTTTGGGGACGAAAGTCCCGGCCGCCGAGGTGGAGGACACGGAGGACACGGAGGACAGGCGGACACGGAGGACACGGAGGACACGGACGATACGGAGGACACCCGGGGAACGCGGAAGCCCCGGCGCCGCGAAGGCGCCGGGGCTTCCCGGGTACGGGCGGGGCCCGTCGATCCCGTCAGGTCAGAGCTGCTCGATCACGTAGTCGATGCAGGCCGTCAGCGCCTGCACGTCCGCCGGGTCGATCGCCGGGAACATCGCCACGCGCAGCTGGTTGCGGCCCAGCTTGCGGTACGGCTCGGTGTCCACGATGCCGTTGGCGCGCAGCACCTTCGCCACCGCCGCCGCGTCGATGTCGTCGGAGAAGTCGATCGTGCCGATGACGGCGGAACGCTTGTCGGCGTCCTGCACGAACGGGGTCGCGTACTTCGACGCCTCCGCCCAGCCGTACAGGCGGCGCGCACTGTCCGCCGTACGGGCCGTCGTGAACTCCAGGCCGCCCTGGCTGTTCATCCACTCCAGCTGCTGGTCCAGCAGGAAGAGGGTGGCCAGCGCCGGGGTGTTGTACGTCTGGTTCTTCAGCGAGTTATCGATCGCCGTCGGCAGCGAGAAGAACTCCGGGACGTGCCGGCCCGAGGCGTGCACGCGCGCGGCCCGCTCCAGGGCGGCCGGGGAGAACGCCGCCACCCACAGACCGCCGTCCGAGGCGAAGGACTTCTGCGGGGCGAAGTAGTAGACGTCGGTCTCGGTGATGTCCACCGGAAGTCCACCGGCACCCGAGGTCGCGTCCACCAGGACGAGGGAACCGGCGTCCGCGCCCGCGACCCGCCTGATCGGCGCCGCGACACCCGTCGAGGTCTCGTTGTGCGTGTACGCGTACACGTCCACGCCCGCCTCGGCGACCGGCTCCGGGTGCGTGCCCGGCTCGGAGGAGATCACGGACGGCTCGTCCAGCCACGGCGCGAGCTTCGCGGCCTTGGCGAACTTGGACGAGAACTCGCCGAAGGTGAGGTGCTGGGACTTCCGCTCGATGAGACCGTGGGTCGCGATGTCCCAGAAGGCGGTGGAGCCGCCGTTGCCCAGGATCACCTCGTATCCCTCCGGCAGGGAGAAGAGGTCCCGGAGGCCCTGACGCACCGAGCCGACCAGGTTCTTGACCGGGGCCTGGCGGTGCGAGGTGCCGAGCAGGGAGGTACCGGTGGCGGCCAGGGCGTCCAGCGCCTCGGTCCGCACCTTGGAGGGGCCCGCGCCGAAGCGTCCGTCGGCGGGCCTGATGTCAGCGGGAATCTGGATCTCAGCCACGAGCGGAGCGTATCGGGTCCCGGACCGGCCGTCGGACGCGCGTCCACCCGGTGAGACGCGGGGCGGCGGTGGCAGGGTGTGCCCGTGACGTCTCCTGGGGAAATCGAGCGGACCTTGCGGGCCGGACTGCGCGGGGAGGTGGACTTCGGCGCCGCCGCACGGGCACTGGCCACCATGGACGCCTCGAACTACCGACGGGTACCGGTGGGCGTCGTCGCCCCGCGCGACGCCGAGGACGTCGCGGCCGCCCTGCGGATCTGCGCGGACGCCGGGGTGCCCGTCGTACCGCGCGGCGGCGGCACCTCCATCGCCGGCCAGGCCACGGGGGTGGGCGTGGTGCTCGACCTCACCCGCCACATGAACGCCCTGGTGTCGGTGGACCGCGCCGCACGGACCGCCGTCGTCCAGCCCGGGCTGGTGCTCGACCGGCTGCGGGAAGCGGTGCGCCCGTACGGGCTGACCTTCGGGCCCGACCCGTCCACGCACTCCCGCTGCACCCTCGGCGGAATGATCGGCAACAACGCGTGCGGGGCCCACTCCGTCGCCTGGGGCACCACCGCCGACAACGTGGAGGAACTCGCGGTCACCACGTACGGGGGCGCCGCCCACCGGCTCGGGACGGGGTGGGCGGGCGCGCCGGCGGGGCTGCGCGAACTGGTCGCCGGCAACCTCGCGGTGCTCCGTACGGGCCTCGCCGCCGGATCCTTCTCCCGCCGCATCTCCGGCTACGGCGGGCTCGACGCGCTGCTCCCCGAACGGGGCGTGCGCCTCGCGCGGGCCTTCTGCGGCAGCGAGGGCACCCTCGGGGTGGTCACCGAGGCGGTGGTGCGCCTCGTGGAGCTGCCGCCCGAGCCGGTGCTGGTGGTGCTCGGCTACCCCGACGAGAGCGCCGCGGCGGACGCGGCCGCCGGGCTCCTCGGACACGGGCCGCTCACGGTGGAGGGCATGGCCGAGGACCTGGTGCGGGGGGCGGCCGGGAGCGGGGGCCTGCTGCCCCGGGGAGGCGCCTGGCTGTTCGTGGAGATGCCGGACGGGGCGGCGGCGCGGCACCTGCTGCGGGAGGCCGACGCGCTCGACGCGCTGCTGGTGACGGAGCCCGCCGCGCAGCGCGCCCTGTGGCGCATCCGGGAGGACGCGGCCGGCACGGCGACGCGGATGCCCGGGGGTACCTCCCGGACGGAGTCCGGGGGAGGGGGCATGGCCTGGCCGGGGTGGGAGGACTGCGCGGTCCCGCCGGCCCGGCTCGGGGCGTACCTGCGGGACTTCCGGGCCCTGCTGGCGCAGCACGGGCTGCACGGGACCCCGTACGGGCACTTCGGGGAGGGCTGCGTCCACGTCCGGATCGACTTCGACCTGGTGTCGGCGGAGGGCGTGGCGCGCTTCCGGGCGTTCTCCGGCGAGCTGGCCGACCTCGTCGTCGCCCACGGCGGCTCCCTGTCGGGGGAACACGGCGACGGACAGGCCCGGGCGGAGCTGCTGCCCCGGATGTACGGGCCGCGGGTCATCGAGCTGTTCGGTGCGTACAAGGACGTGTGGGACCCGGCGGGCGGCATGAACCCCGGGATCCTCGTCAGGCCGGCGCGCCTCGACGAGAACCTGCGGTTCGCGGTGCTGCCCCTGGCGGCGTCCGGTGCGGCGGAGGGCGTGGCGGAGGGCGCGGCCCGCTGCGTCGGCGTCGCCAAGTGCCGGTCGGCCGAACCCGGGGGGCCCGGGGTGATGTGCCCCTCGTACCGGGTCACGGGGGAGGAGCGGCATTCCACGCGCGGCCGGGCCCGGCTGCTGCACGAGATGCTGGCCGGGGAGATCATCACCGACGGGTGGCGCTCGGCGGAGGTCGCCGAGGCCCTGGACCTGTGCCTGAGCTGCAAGGGCTGCCGCAGCGACTGCCCGGTGGGCGTGGACATGGCCGCCTACAAGGCGGAGTTCCTGCACCGCCACTGGTCCGGCCGGCTGCGCCCGCTGTCCCACTACACCCTGGGCGGCCTCCCGGCCTGGCTCCGGCTGATCGCCGCGCTGCGGGCGGCCGGGCCCGTCAACGCGGCCGGGCGGATCCTGCGCGTACCCGGCCTGGCGCGGGAGCGGGCCCTGCCGCCGGTGGCCAGGGTGCCGTTCACGCGGTGGTGGGGGGCGGGGGCGGGGGGTTCGGGTGGTGGGGGTGTCCTGCGGGTGACGCTGTGGCCCGACACCTTCACGGAGTACCTGGCCCCCGAGGCCGGCCGCGCCGCGGTCCGGGTCCTGGAGGCGGCCGGCCTCGGCGTCACCGTCCCCACCGGCGGCCGGGTGTGCTGCGGGCTGACGTACGTCTCCACCGGCCGGCTGGACCGGGCCCGCACCGTCCTGCTGCGCACCCTGGACGCCCTGGGGGAGGAGGCACTGCGGGGTCCCGTGCTGGTCCTCGAACCCAGCTGCGCGGCGGCCCTGCGCACCGACCTCCCCGCCCTGCTGCCCGAGGACCCGCGCGCCCACCGCCTCGCCGGAGCCGTGCGTACCTTCGCGGAGACGCTGGAGGAGTACGCCCCCCACTGGGCCCCGCCCCGGCTGGACCGGCCCGTCGCGGGCCAGACCCACTGCCACCAGCACGCCGTACTCGGCGACGCCGCCGACCGGCGGCTGCGCGAGCGGGCCGGGCTCACGGGCGAGCTCAGCGGCGGCTGCTGCGGCCTCGCGGGCAACTTCGGCTTCGAGCCGGGCCACCACGCCGTCTCGGTGGCGTGCGCGGAGGAACAGCTGCTGCCGTCGCTGCGCGCCGCGCCGCCCGAGACGGCGGTACTGGCGGACGGGTTCTCCTGCCGCACCCAGATCGCGCAGCTGGCCGGCCGGCGGGGCCGGCACCTGGCGGAGCTGCTGGCGGAGGGGGCGATGGAAGGGGCGGCGGAAGAGTCGTAGGGGCGCGGGGCCGGGGGTGCGGGAGGGTGTGGGCCGGGGGTAAGGCAGGACACGTGGGGATGGGGCTTACATACCCCTTAGGCTGGATTCATGCCTGCGCCCTCCTCATCGTCCCCGACGACCGCCGCCCCGGTTTCCGCCCCGGCCCCGACCCCCGCCCCCGCCCGGTCCTCCCGGTTCGGGCCGGTCGCGCTGGTGGTCTCGGCCGGGGTGTCGGTGCAGTTCGGCGCTGCCCTCGCGGTGATGGTCATGCCGAGGGTGGGCGCGGCGGGCGTGGTCACGCTGCGGCTCGCGGCCGCCGCGCTGGTGCTGCTGCTGGTGTGCCGGCCCAAGGTGCGCGGGTACGGGCGCTCCGACTGGGGGACGATCGTCGCCTTCGGGGTGGCCATGGCCGGGATGAACGGCCTCTTCTACCAGTCCATCGACCGCATCCCCCTGGGGCCGGCCGTGACCCTGGAAGTGCTCGGCCCGCTGGCCCTGTCCGTGATCGTTTCGCGCCGCCTGGTGAACCTGCTGTGGGCCGCCCTCGCCCTGACCGGCGTCGCCCTGCTAGCCGGCCACGGCGGCGGAGGCCTGGGCGGGCTCGACCCGCTCGGCGCGGGCTTCGCGGTGGGCGCGGGCGCGATGTGGGCCGCGTACATCGTCTTCAGCGCCCGTACCGGCCGCCGCTTCCCGCAGGCCGACGGCCTGGCCCTGGCGATGGCGGTGGCCGCCGTCATCTCGCTCCCGCTCGGCGTGGCGGAGGCCGGTTCCGACCTCCTCACCCCGAGCACGCTGGCCCTGGGCCTCGGTGTGGCGCTGCTGTCGTCGGTGCTCCCGTACACGCTGGAGCTCCTGGCCCTGCGCCGCCTGCCGGCGCCGACCTTCGCGATCCTGATGAGCCTGGAACCGGCCATCGCGGCGACGGCCGGATTCCTGATCCTGAGCCAGGCCATGTCAGCGCTCGACGCCCTCGCGATCGCCCTGGTGATCGCGGCGAGCATGGGCGCGGTGCGCTCGCAGGGGGAGAGGAAGGCGAAGCGGGGGCGGGGGTGAGGGGCGGGATGCCCCCGATGCCCCCGGCCCGGCTACTGGCGGCCGTCTGATGCTGATACCTGAATCAGACGGCGATCAGGACGGCGGTGGGATCAGGGGGCGATGGGGAGCTGGCGCTTGTGGTCGGTGAGGCGGTAGCGGGCGACGATCGTCTCGTAGGCGCGTTCGTCCACCGGCTTGCCCTCCAGGAAGTCGTCGATGTCGTCGTACGTGACTCCGAGGGCGTCCTCGTCGGCCTTGCCCGGGTCGAGGGTCTCCAGGTCGGCCGTCGGGACCTTCCACACCAGCTCGGCGGGCGCGCCCAGCGCGTCCGCGACCGCGCGCACCCGGCGCTTGGTCAGGCCGGTCAGCGGGACCAGGTCGGCCGCGCCGTCGCCGAACTTGGTGAAGAAGCCGGAGATGGCCTCGGCGGCGTGGTCGGTGCCGACCACCAGACCGGCGTGCGCGCCGGCCACCGCGTACTGGGCGATCATGCGCTGGCGGGCCTTGATGTTGCCGTGCACGAAGTCCTGGTGCGCGGCGTCGCGGAAGGTCACGCCGGCGGCCACCGACGCCTCCAGCGCCGCGTCGCTGGCGGGCTTGATGTCCACGGTCAGGACGTGGTCGGCCTGGATGAAGGACAGCGCCAGCTGCGCGTCGTGCTCGTCGGCCTGGACACCGTAGGGCAGCCGCATCGCGTAGAACCGCGCCTCGTGACCGGCCTCGCGGGCCCGCTCGACGGCGAGCTGGCAGAGCCGGCCCGCGGTGGTCGAGTCGACGCCCCCGCTGATGCCGAGTACGAGGGCCCGCAGACCCGTGGAGGTCAGCCGCTCGGTGAGGAAGGCCACCCGGCGCTCGATCTCCTGTTCGGCCTCGAAGGTCGGGGCGACCTGGAGTTCCCGGGCGATCTCCTGCTGGAGGGCGATGGCGCTCACGTCTGCTCCTTGTTCCGGTTCACGATGTGCCGTCCACCCTAAAACGTTTCCGCGGGGACCTTCATGCGGTGTTCCAGGCCGGATAGTCCTCGCCGCCCGTGCGCTCGGCCGCGTCGATGTAGTCGGACAGGGCGCCACGGGACTGCGCGAGCCTGTCCATCTGATCGTCGATGCGCCGCAGCCGGGTCCTCATCGCGGCGAGCAGTTCGGGGCAGCCGGGCAGCTCCGGGACCTCGCCGACCGCACAGGGCAGCAGGTACGCGATGTCCTCGGAGGACAAGCCGGCCCCCAGCAGGTGCCGGATCTGCTTCACCCGCAGTACGGCGGTCTCGTCGTACTCGCGGTAGCCGTTGGCGCGGCGCTCCGCCGCCAGCAGGCCCTGGGCTTCGTAATAGCGCAACTGGTGGGCGTTGACGCCCGTCCGGCGACTCAGTTCCCCGATCCGCATCGCATCCCCCACTTGACCTTGAGACCGGTATCAACGTTGACGATGCTGCCATGACCGACAAACTCCCCGTCTCCGTCATCGGACTCGGACTCATGGGCCAGGCCCTCGCCGGCGCGTTCCTGAAGGCCGGACACCCCACCACGGTGTGGAACCGTACGGCCTCCAAGGCCGACCGGCTGGTGGCCGAAGGCGCACAGCCGGCGCCCACGGTGGACGACGCGCTCACGGCAGGTTCCCTGACGATCGTCTGCCTCACCGACTACCAGGCCGTGCACGAGCTGCTCGACGCGAGCGAGCTCAAGGGCACCACCCTGCTCAACCTCACCTCGGGCAACTCGGCCCAGGCCCGGGAAGCCGCCCGCTGGGCCGAGCAGCGGGGCGCCCGGTACGTGGACGGCGCCATCATGGCCATCCCCTCGACCATCGGAACCCCTGAGGCGGTCATCCTCCTCAGCGGCCCCCATCTCCAGGATCTCGACGCCCTCGGCACCGTCACCCACCTCGGCACCGACCCCGGGCTGGCGTCCCTCTACGACGTGGCGGGTCTGGCCATGATGTGGAGCGTCCTGAACGCCTGGCTCCAGGGCACCGCCCTGCTCCGGACGGCCGGCGTGGACGCCGCGACCTACGCGCCGTTCGCCCGCCAGATGGCTGCCGGCGTGGCCGAATGGCTCCCCGGATACGCCCAGCAGATCGACGACGGCTCCTTCCCGGCCGAGGTGTCGGCCCTGGAGACCGACGCGAGGGCGATGGCGCACCTGATCGAAGAGAGCGAGGCATCGGGCGTCAACGCCGAACTCCCCAAGCTGTTCAAGGCCATGGCCGACCGCGCGATCGCCGCCGGACACGGCGCAGAGCAATACCCCGTCCTGATCGAAGAGTTCGCCAAGCCCCAGCCGACTACAACCCGCCGGGACGAGAGGAGCGCGTAGCGATCCGCCGCGCCTGGCCCCAGGGGGCTGGGCCGGGGACATCGGGGGCCGGATGCGGGGGCGGGCCGGGGCCCGGCCCGCCGCCTCGTCCCCGAGGAACCCGCCCACCGCTCACCCCACCGGCACCTCCAGGTACGACGGCGTCGGCTCCGGCGAGGTGAACGCCAGCGTCGCGCGCGGCAGGTTGGCGTCCCCGTAGAAGGGGTCGCGCCCCGCCGCCACCAGCAGGAGGCGGTGCCCGCGCGGGACGTCGTACGCCGTGGCCTGGAGGTCGATGTCCGCGCCGATCAGGCTGTCCGGCGGGGACGGCAGGTCGCTGAACGGGGCGTGCGTGATCAGGCGGGCCGAGCCGTCCGGGGCGAGGTCCAGGAGGTACGCCACGAAGGTGGAGCCGGAGTTCGCGGCCCGGTACGTCACCCGCAGCCGCGGGATGCCCCGTACGCGGACGGTCTCCTCGGCGGGGGCGCCGACCCAGGTCGCGGTCACGGCGGAGTCGATCTCCCCGGCCCGGTACGTCCTGGGCCGCCCCGCCATCTCCGCGTACCCCGAGCTCACGATCGCGTCGGCCACGGCGGCCGGGGTGTCCACCCCGCACAGCACGCCCGCCGTCCAGCCGTGCTCGGGCTCCCCGGCCAGGCCCCCGCCTCCCGTGAGGTACAGCCGGCGGACCTCCCGGGTGAGGTCGGGCCAGCCGGCGGAGGGCTCCAGGGCGCGGGTCCACATCACCTCGGCGAGCACCTCGCCCTCCGCGTCGACACCGTTGGCGGCGCCCCGCAGGTGGTGGTCGAACCAGCGGTGGGCGTCCGTCCACACCGGACTCGGCAGCCCGAGCAGTCCGGCGCTCTCGGGGCCGCCGTGGTCGCCGATCGACAGGTCGAGCCGCTTGGGCCCGGTGAGCTCGTCGAACAGCCTCAGCGTCTGGTTGGCGGGGAAGAGCGTCTCGTGCCAGGCGTGCGCGAGGAAGACCGGCACGCGCCGCCGGTTCAGCTCCTTGACCTGGCCGAACGGTGAGCGCTGCTGCGCCCACCGCAGCGTCGCTTCGCCGTCCCGGTCGGCCAGGACGTCCTCCAGCGCCCGCTCCGTCTCCGGGCTGAGCCGGGCCCGCCCGGCCGCCGTGAGCAGCGCCTGCACGGCGGCGCAGCGGCGGGTGGAGTTCTCGCGGAGCACCTCGCCGAGGTCGCCCCAGGTGCTGAGCGCCGCCACCGCGTCGACCCGGGGGTCGTGCGCGGCGACGAGCTGGCTGATGCCGGCGCCGTACGAGACGCCGAGGAAGCCGATCCGGGTGACGGGGCCGGCGGCGCGCTCCAGCAGGTGGTCCAGGGCCCGTCTGCCGTCGGCGACGTCCAGGGGTCCGGCGAAGTCGGCCTGGCCGTCGGAGCGGCCGAAGCCGCGGACGGTGTAGGCCAGTACGTCGTAGCCGCGTGCCGCGAACGCGGCCCCCTGGACGGCGTACGCGGCCCAGCCCAGGCCCGTCCACGGCGAGGGCATCACGACGACCGCCCGCGGCCGGGGGCCGGTGTGCCGCCAGAGCGCGGCGTCGAGCAGGTCGCCGCAGGCGCCGGTGACCTTGCCGCGGGTGAAGACGGCCGCTGCGCGCACGACCTGGGCTTCGGCGGCGCGCGCGGGCGGCAGGCCGGTGAGGTCGCCGCTCTCCAGGGCGTCGGCGTAGGCGGTGAGGGCGGTGGCGTCGAGCTGGGGATAGAGGGAGTGGAAGTCGGCTGGGGCAGCGGGGTTCACGGCGGACCGTCCTCGTCGTCGGCTGGCGTGGAGGGGATCGGGTGCGGCGGCTGCACAGGCGGCCCCCAGTATCGGCGCGCGGCGGTCGCCCCTCCGGTGCCTTCCCGGCGTACGGCCGGAACCGTCCCTCGGCGTGCGCGGCAGGGCGCGGCCGCTGCCTTGGGCGGGCCTTGCCGGATGGCGGTGGCACGCCAAGCACCGCATCCGGACGGGCAGTTGGCGATCCTGGCGGGAATGTCACGCACGGCGCACAAATCATGCAAGCGTGCTTGATTGTTTTAGTGGAGGCTGCCAGGCTTCCGCTCACGCCGAGAGAGGAGCACCCCGTGCCCGATCCGTCCGCCGCCGCAGGAACCCCCGCCGCAGGAACCCCCGCCGCAGGAACCCCCGCCGCAGGTCCCCCCGCGCCCGGTACCCCTGCTGCGGAAGCCCTCGCCGCGGAAAGCTCCGCCCTCGCCGCGGTCTTCGCCGACCTCCGGGACGAGGGCCGGGAACTGGACGCCCTGGTGGCCGGCTTGCCCGGTACCGCGTGGGCGCGGCCGACGCCCGCGCCCGGATGGAGCATCGCCCACCAGATCGCCCACCTGCACTGGACCGACCAGGCCGCGCTGCTCGCCCTCACCGACGCCGAGGGCTTCGCGCGCAGGGTGGAGGAGGCGCTGAAGGCCCCCGAGTCCTTCGTCGACGAGGGCGCCGAGGAGGGGGCGGCCCTGGCGCCCGCCGAGCTGCTCGCCCGGTGGCGGGAGGGCCGGGCCGCGCTCGACGCGGCACTCGCGGCCGCCTCGCCGGACGCGCGGTTCCCCTGGTACGGGCCCCCGATGAAGGCCGCCTCCATGGCGAGCGCCCGGCTCATGGAGACCTGGGCGCACGGCCAGGACGTCGCCGACGCCCTCGGCGTACGCCGCATCCCCACCGCCCGGCTGCGGCACGTCGCGCGGATCGGGGTGCGGGCGCGCGACTACGCGTACGCCGTCCGGGGCCTGCCGGCGCCGCAGGCGGAGTTCCGGGTGGAGCTGGCGGCCCCCGGCACCGGCGAGGTGTGGGCGTACGGCCCGGCCGACGCGGTGCAGCGGATCGCGGGGCCCGCGCTGGACTTCTGCCTGCTGGTCACCCAGCGCGCCCACCGGGCCGACCTCGGGCTCACGGCCACCGGGCCCGACGCCGACCAGTGGCTCGGCATCGCCCAGGCCTTCGCGGGTCCGGCGGGCCCGGGCCGCGCCCCGCAGGGGAGCCGGCGGTGACGCGGCGGCCGCTGCGCGTCGCCAACGCGTCCGGCTTCTACGGCGACCGGTCCGACGCCGTGCGCGAGATGCTGACCGGCGGCCCGCTGGACGTCCTGACCGGTGACTACCTCGCCGAGCTCACCCTGCTGATCCTCGGCCGCGACCGCCTGAAGAACCCGGACCTCGGCTACGCCAAGACGTTCCTGAAGCAGCTGGAGGAGGGCCTCGGGCTCGCGCACGAGCGGGGCGTGCGGATCGTGGCGAACGCGGGTGGGCTAAACCCCGCGGGGCTGGCCGCGGCGGTACGGGCCCTGGCCGCCAAGGTGGGGGTCGGCGTCTCCGTCGCGCATGTCGAGGGCGACGACCTGATGCCGTCCGGGAGCGGCGCGGCCACCACCGCGTACCCCGATGCCCTCACCGCCAACGCCTACCTGGGCGGCGCCGGGATCACCGCCTGCCTGCGGGCGGGCGCGGACGTGGTCGTGACCGGCCGGGTCACGGACGCGGCGCTGGTCAGCGGGCCGGCCGCCTGGTGGTTCGACTGGGGTCCCCAGGAGTACGACCGGCTGGCGGGGGCGGTGGTCGCGGGCCACGTCCTGGAGTGCGGCACGCAGGCCACCGGCGGGAACTACTCCTTCTTCACCGCCCACGACGTACGGCGGCCCGGGTTCCCGCTCGCGGAGATCTCCGAGGACGGCTCGGCGGTCATCACGAAACACCCCGGCACCGGCGGAGCCGTCACGCCGGGTACCGTCACCGCGCAACTCCTGTACGAGACCCAGGGCGTGCGCTACCTCGGCCCCGACGTCACGGCCCGCCTGGACACGGTCCGCCTCGCCCCGGACGGCGAGGACCGGGTCCGGATCAGCGGGGTCGAGGGGGAACCGCCGCCCCCCACCCTCAAGGTGGGCGTCACCCGCATCGGCGGCTGGCGCAACGAGGTGGTCTTCGTCCTCACCGGGCTCGACATCGAGGCCAAGGCCGCCCTGGTGCGGGCGCAACTGGCGGAAGCGCTGCGGGAGGTGGACTACGTCCGCTGGACGCTCGCCCGCACGGACCACGCGGACGCGGACACGCAGGAGACGGCGAGCGCCCTGCTGCGTCTGGTGGTCCGCGATCCCTCCCCGGACCGGGTCGGTCGGGAACTGACCTCGGCGGCGGTCGAGCTGGCCCTCGCCAGCTACCCCGGGTTCCACGTGACGGCCCCGCCGGGCCCCGCCCAGCCGTACGGGGTGTTCACCTCGGCCCTCGTTCCGGCAGGCTCCGTCCCGCACACGGCGGTCCTCGAAGACGGCACCCGCCTGCCGGTCCCCCCTTCGCCGCGCCCCCCGGACTCCGCGCCGCTGCACCGGACTCCGCCCGCAGGACCCGGAGACCGGCCCCGGATCCCGGCTCCGGACGGGACCGGGCCCACCGTCCGCGCCCCGCTCGGGGCGGTGGCCGGGGCCCGGAGCGGGGACAAGGGCGGCGACGCCAACGTCGGGGTGTGGGTCGGGAGCGACGACGCGTGGCAGTGGCTGCACCGCACCCTCACCGCCGAGACCTTCCAGGACCTGCTGCCCGAGACCCGGGGCCTGCCCGTCACCCGCCACGAACTGCCCCACCTGCGCGCCCTCAACTTCACCGTCACCGGCCTCCTCGGCGACGGCGTCGCCTCCGGCCACCGCTTCGACCCGCAGGCCAAGGCCCTCGGCGAATGGCTGCGCGCCCGCCACCTCGACGTCCCGGCCCGCCTCCTGCCCCCACACCACCCCGCCGCCGCCCCACCGGCCCCGGCGGACCACCCCGCCGCCGGCCCACCGGCCCCCGCCGACCACGTCGCCGCCGGCCCGCCGCACCGCCCCGCCGGCCCGCCGTCGTCCCGGGAGGCGCCGCCGCACCGCACCGCCAGCCCGCCGCCCGCCCCGGAGGGGACCCCATGACCCGCCTCGGTACCACCGTCGACCCCCTCGCCGCCGAGCACGCGCAGGCCCGTACCGCCGCCCTGGAGCGGCTCGCGGAGCTCGACGCCGAGCACGCCAACGCCCTGGCCGGCGGCGGCGAGAAGTACACCGCCCGGCACCGCGACCGCGGCAAACTGCTGCCCCGCGAGCGGATCGAGCTGCTCCTCGACCCGGACACCCCGTTCCTGGAGCTGTCGCCCCTCGCCGCCTGGGGCAGCGACTACCCGGTCGGCGCCTCGATGGTGACCGGCATCGGCACCGTCGAGGGCGTCGAGTGCCTGATCACCGCCAACGACCCCACCGTGCGCGGCGGCGCCAGCAACCCGTGGACCTTGAAGAAGGCGCTGCGGGCCAACGAGATCGCCCGGCAGAACCGGCTGCCCTGCATCAGCCTGGTCGAGTCCGGGGGCGCCGACCTGCCGTCCCAGAAGGAGATCTTCATCCCGGGCGGTGCGGTCTTCCGCGACCTCACCCGGCTCTCGGCGGAGGGCATCCCGACCGTCGCCGTGGTCTTCGGCAACTCCACCGCCGGCGGCGCGTACGTGCCCGGGATGTCGGACCACACCATCATGATCAAGGATCGTTCCAAGGTCTTCCTCGGCGGCCCGCCGCTGGTCAAGATGGCCACCGGCGAGGAGAGCGACGACGAGTCCCTCGGCGGCGCCGACATGCACGCCCGCGTCTCGGGGCTCGCCGACCACTACGCCCTCGACGAGTACGACGCCATCCGCCAGGCCCGCCGTGTCGTGGCCCGGCTCAACCACCGCAAACCGTACGCCGACCCGCCCCCGGCCGAGGAGCCGCTGTACGACCCGGAGGAACTCCTCGGCATCGTCCCCGCGGACCTGAAGACCCCCTTCGACCCCCGCGAGGTCATCGCCCGCATCGTCGACGCCTCCGACTTCGACGAGTTCAAGCCCCTCTACGGCACCAGCCTGGTCACCGGCTGGGCCACCCTGCACGGCTACCCGGTCGGCATCCTCGCCAACGCCCAGGGCGTCCTGTTCAGCGCGGAGTCGCAGAAGGCCGCCCAGTTCATCCAGCTCGCCAACCAGCGGGACATCCCGCTGCTGTTCCTCCACAACACCACCGGCTACATGGTCGGCAAGGAGTACGAGCAGGGCGGCATCGTCAAACACGGCTCGATGATGATCAACGCCGTCTCCAACTCCAAAGTCCCGCACCTGTCCGTCCTCATCGGCGCCAGCTACGGCGCCGGCCACTACGGCATGTGCGGCCGCGCCTACGAGCCCCGGTTCCTCTTCGCCTGGCCCAGTGCCAAGTCCGCCGTCATGGGCCCCGCCCAGCTCGCCGGAGTCCTCTCCATCGTGTCCCGCCAGTCCGCCGCCGCGAAGGGACTCCCGTACGACGAGGAACAGGACGCGGGGATGAGGGCCTTCGTGGAGGCGCAGATCGAGTCCGAGTCCCTCCCCATGTTCCTGTCCGGGCGGCTGTACGACGACGGCGTCATCGACCCGCGCGACACCCGTACCGTCCTCGGCCTGTGCCTGTCGGCCGTCCACAACGCCCCCGTCGAGGGCGCCCGCGGCGGCTTCGGCGTCTTCCGGATGTGAGCCCCCACATGACCGCTCCGATCACCTCCCTCCTCGTCGCCAACCGGGGCGAGATCGCCGTCCGGATCTTCCGCACGGCCCGCGCCCTGGGCCTGGCCACGGTCGCCGTCCACTCCGACCCCGACGCCGACGCCCTGCACGTCCGCAGCGCCGACGCGGCCGTCCGCCTGCCCGGGGCCGCTCCCGGCGACACCTACCTGCGCGGCGACCTGCTGATCGAGGCGGCCCGCGCGGCGGGCGCCGACGCGGTGCACCCCGGGTACGGCTTCCTCTCCGAGAACGCGGACTTCGCCCGGCAGGTCCTGGACGCCGGCCTGACCTGGGTCGGCCCGCCGCCCGCCGCCATCGAGGCCATGGCCTCCAAGACCCGGGCCAAGGAACTCGTACGGGCCGCCGGCGTCCCCCTCCTCGACCCCGTCGACCCGGCCACCGCCACCCCCGGCGATCTGCCCCTGCTCCTCAAGGCCGCGGCGGGCGGCGGCGGCCGCGGGATGCGCGTCGTACGGGACCTCGACTCCCTCAAGGAGTCCCTGGAGGCGGCCCGTGCCGAGGCCCTGTCGGCGTTCGGAGACGACGAGGTCTTCGCCGAGCCGTACGTGGAGCGCGGCCGCCACGTCGAGGTGCAGGTCCTCGCCGACGCCCACGGCACCGTCTGGGCGCTCGGCACCCGCGACTGCTCCCTCCAGCGCCGCCACCAGAAGGTCATCGAGGAGGCCCCGGCCCCCGGCCTGCCCGCAGCGCTGCGCGAGCGGCTCCACAGCGCCGCCGTGGCCGCCGCCCGGGCCGTCTCGTACCGGGGCGCGGGCACGGTCGAGTTCCTCGTCGGCGCCGACGGACGCCCGTGCTTCCTGGAGATGAACACCCGCCTCCAGGTGGAACACCCGGTCACGGAGGAGGTCTTCGGCCTCGACCTCGTCGCACTCCAGCTGCGGATCGCCGAGGGCGAAGCGCTCCCCTCCACCCCGCCGGAACCCACCGGCCATGCCGTGGAGGCCCGCCTCTACGCGGAGGACCCCGCCCACGACTGGCGGCCGCAGACCGGGGTGCTGCACACCCTCGACGTCCCCGGCAGGGTCCGTGTCGACACCGGCTTCACCGCCGGGGACACCGTCGGCGTCCACTACGACCCGATGCTGGCCAAGGTGGTCGCCCACGCGCCGACGCGCGCCGAAGCGGTCAGGATCCTCGCGGACGCCCTGTCCCGGGCCCGGATCCACGGGCTGACCACCAACCGGGACCTCCTCGTACGCTCCCTGCGGCACCCGGAGTTCGCGGCCGCCCGCCTCGACACCGGCTTCTACGACCGCCACCTCGACGCCCTCACCGCAGCCGCCCCGGACCCCGCCCTGGCCTGCCTGGCCGCCGCCCTCGCCGACGCGGCCCCCGCCGCCGACGCGCCCCTCGCCGCCCGCCTCGGCGGCTGGCGCAACCTCCGCTCCCAGCCGCAGAGCCGCCGCTACACCGTGGCCGGCACCGCGTACGAGGCCCGCTACGCGCCGGTGGAGGAGCCGGGCGTCCGCGTCCTGGCCGCCACCCCGGAGACCGTCACCCTCGAAGTGCACGGCGTCCGGCGGATGTTCCACGTGAAACGTAATTCGAACACCGAGGTCTACGTGGACTCCGTGCTCGGCTCCCACACCCTCGTGCCCGTCCCCCGGTTCCCCGACCCTCAGGACCGCACCGCACCGGGCTCCCTGCTCGCCCCCATGCCCGGCACCGTCGTCCGCGTCGCCGAGGGCCTGGCCCCCGGCAGCACCGTCACCACCGGGCAGCCCCTGCTGTGGCTGGAGGCCATGAAGATGGAGCACCGCATCCTCGCCCCCGCCTCCGGCACGCTCACCGCGCTCCACGCCGTCACCGGCCGCCAGGTCGAGTTCGGCGCCCTGCTCGCCGTAGTCCAGGAGGAACAGCCGTGATCGAGACCGAAGAGCACAAGGCCCTGCGCGCAGCCGTCGCCGCCCTCGGGCAGCGCTACGGCCGCGACTACCTCACCCGCGTCGCCCGCGAGGGCCGCCACCCCGACGAGCTGTGGGCCGACGCCGCCAAGCTCGGCTACCTCGGCGTCAACCTCCCGGAGGAGTACGGGGGCGGGGGCGGCGGCATCGCCGAACTCTCCATCGTCCTCGAAGAGCTGGGCGCCGCGGGCTGCCCCCTCCTCATGATGGTGGTCTCGCCCGCCATCTGCGGCACGGTCATCGCCCGCTTCGGCACCGACGCCCAGAAGAGCACCTGGCTCCCCGGTCTCGCCGACGGCAGCCGCACCATGGCCTTCGGCATCACCGAACCCGACGCCGGCTCCAACTCCCACCGCATCACCACCACGGCCCGCCGCGACGGCGACGACTGGATCCTCACCGGCCGCAAGGTCTTCATCTCCGGCGTGGACATCGCCGACGCCACCCTCATCGTCGGCCGCACCGAGGACGCCCGCACGGGCCGCCTCAAGCCCTGCCTGTTCATCGTCCCGAGGGACGCGCCCGGCTTCGGCCGCTCGGTCATCGACATGGAACTCCAGGCGGCGGAGAAGCAGTTCGAACTCACCCTGGACGAGGTCCGCCTCCCCGCCTCCTCCCTCGTCGGCGACGAGGACGCGGGCCTCCTCCAGCTCTTCGCCGGGCTCAACCCCGAACGCATCATGACGGCCGCCTTCGCGATCGGCATGGGCCGCCACGCCCTGGCCAAGGCCGTCGCGTACGCGCAGACCCGCCAGGTGTGGAAGGAGCCGATCGGCGCCCACCAGGCCATCGCCCACCCCCTGGCGGCGGCACACATCGACCTGGAACTGGCCCGCCTCATGATGCAGAAGGCCGCCCGCCTGTACGACGAGGGGGACGACATGGGCGCGGGGGAGGCGGCGAACATGGCGAAGTACGCGGCGGGGGAGGCGTGCGTCCGCGCGGTGGACCAGGCGGTGCACACGCTGGGCGGCAACGGCCTCACCCGCGAGTACGGGCTGGCTTCCCTCATCACGGCGGCCCGCGTCTCCCGCATCGCGCCGGTCAGCCGGGAGATGATCCTCAACTTCGTCTCCCACCAAACCCTGGGCCTCCCCAAGTCGTACTAGGAGACGGCGTAAGGAGGTCGGCCGCGACCGGAAGGTGAAGGCGTACGGAGGGGGGGGGGGCGGGGTGGGGTGTCGTCCGGGACTAAAACGAGATGAATTCGGCGCGCGGTACCGTCCAACAGACCACACCCGGCACAGGCGCCGAACATCGAAGCCCGTCCCGGACGACACCCCCCCCCGCCCCCGACCCCGGCCCACGACACCCCGCCAGAGCACACCGCCCAGCCAGGGGCAACACCGGCCCACCGGGACGCCGCCCCCAGCCCCCCGCCCGGCCAGGGCAACGGCCCGGCCAGGGCAACGGCGTACTCTCCCCCCGGGAGGGCCCGGCCGGGCGCCCCACCCGTACACCCCCTCCGGAGGAGACATGGCCCCACTCGTGCACGCCACCGCCGGCCCGGCGACCAGCATCACCACGCTCACCCTCGACTCCCCGGCCAACCGCAACGCGCTCTCCGCCCGGCTCGTCGCCGAGCTCCGCGCCGCCCTCGCGCGGGCGGCCGCCGACCCCGGGGCGCGGGCGGTGCTCCTCACCCACACCGGGAACACCTTCTGCGCCGGTGCCGACCTGAAGTCCCCGTGCGACCCCGCCGACTTCCTCGCCCTGCTGCGCGAAGTCACCGCCCTGCCCAAGCCGGTGGTCGCCCGCGTCACCGGGCACGTACGCGCCGGCGGCCTCGGCCTCCTCGGCGCCTGCGACATCGCCGCCGCCGGACCGCAGTCCTCGTACGCCTTCACCGAGACCCACCTCGGCCTGGCCCCCGCCGTGATCTCCATGACCCTGCTGCCCCGCCTCGACCCCCGCGCCGCCTCCCGCTACTTCCTCACCGCCGAGCCCTTCGACGCCGCCGAGGCCGCCCGCATGGGGCTGCTGACGCTCCACGCCGCGGACGACGTCGACGCCGCCCTGACGCCCGTCCTCGACGGACTCCGCAAGGCCTCCCCGCAGGCCCTCGCCGAGACCAAGGCCATGGTCACCGCCGCCGTACGGGAGGCCCTGGACCGGGACGGCGACCGGCTGACGGAGCTCTCCGCACGCCTCTTCGCCTCCGACGAGGCCCGCGAGGGCATCACCGCCCGCTTCGAGCGCCGGGACCCCTCATGGGCACGGTGACCGGCCCCGCCCCCCGGCAGACCGGCCTCGTCCCCAAGCAGGCCCGCAGCCGGGTCACCCGGCGCCACCTGCTGGAGGCGGCCGTCTCCTGCCTGGCGGAACACGGCTGGGCGGGTTCCACCGTCGCCGTCGTCGCCGAACGCGCCGGGGTCTCGCGCGGCGCCGCCCAGCACCACTTCCCGACCCGCGAGGCCCTCTTCACCGCCGCCGTCGCGTACGTGGCCGAGGAGCGCTCCACCGCCCTGCGCGAGCTGTTCCATGCCGCCCCGGCGCCGCGTCCGGCGGTGGTCGAGGCCCTGGTCGACCTGTACACCGGCGCCCTGTTCCGTGCCGCGCTCCAGCTGTGGGTCGCCGCCTCCAACGAGGAGCAGCTGCGCCCCCAGGTGGTCGAGCTCGAAGCCCGGGTGGGCCGCGAGACCCACCGGATCGCCGTCGAGCTGCTGGGCGCGGACGAGTCGCGGCCGGGCGTACGGGAGACGGTGCAGGGGCTCCTCGACATGGCCCGCGGTCTGGGCCTGGCCAACGTGCTGACCGACGACACGGCCCGCCGGGCGCGGGTGGTGGCGCAGTGGTCCGAGCTCATCGACGCCGCCCTGGGCTGACGGACCCGGACGCGCGAGGGCGCCGCACCCCGTACGGGATGCGGCGCCCGAAACACACCGCCGGGCGCTCAGGCCGTGGCGGCGATGTCCCCGTACCCCTCGATGTCGCGCGGGTCGCGCCGCCCCGGGCCGATGTAGCGGGCGGAGGGGCGCACCAGGCGGCCCGTGCGCTTCTGCTCGAGGATGTGCGCCGACCAGCCGGCGGTGCGGGCGCAGCTGAACATCGAGGTGAACATGTGCGCCGGGACCTCGGCGAAGTCCAGCATGATCGCGGCCCAGAACTCCACGTTGGTCGCGAGGACCCGGTCGGGCCGGCGGGCGTGCAGTTCCTCCAGCGCGGCCTTCTCCAGGGCGGCGGCGACCTCGTAGCGCGGGGCGTCCAGCTCCTTGGCGGTGCGCCGCAGGACGCGGGCGCGGGGGTCCTCGGCGCGGTACACGCGGTGCCCGAAGCCCATCAGCCGCTCGCCCTTGTCCAGGGCCTTCTTGACGTACGCGACGGCGTCGCCGGTCCGCTCGATCTCCTCGATCATGCCGAGCACGCGCGAGGGCGCGCCGCCGTGCAGCGGCCCGGACATGGCGCCGACGGCACCCGACAGGGCGGCGGCGACGTCGGCGCCGGTCGAGGCGATGACGCGGGCGGTGAAGGTGGAGGCGTTCATGCCGTGCTCGGCGGCGGAGGTCCAGTACGCGTCGACGGCCTTGACGTGCTTGGGGTCGGGCTCGCCCCGCCAACGGATCATGAACCGTTCGACGACGGATTCGGCCTTGTCGATCTCCCGCTGCGGCACCATCGGCAGGCCCTGGCCGCGGGCGGACTGGGCGACGTACGACAGCGCCATGACGGCGGCGCGGGCGAGGTCGTCGCGGGCGGTCTCCACGTCGATGTCGAGCAGCGGTTTCAGACCCCATACGGGCGCGAGCATGGCGAGCGCGGACTGCACGTCGACGCGGATGTCGCCGGAGTGCACCGGGATCGGGAAGGGCTCGGCGGCCGGCAGGCCGGGGTTGAACGCACCGTCGACCAGCAGGCCCCAGACGTTCCCGAAGGAGACGTGCCCGACCAGGTCTTCGATGTCCACCCCCCGGTAGCGGAGCGATCCGCCTTCCTTGTCAGGCTCGGCGATCTCCGTCTCGAACGCGACGACCCCTTCGAGTCCGGGTACGAAATCGGACATCAGGCGGCTCCTCAGGTAGTGCGAACACGCGCGGTTCCGGCGTGATTCGCGGTCCGGCGCGGTCATCCCCGTTGATGCCCGGCAGGGCCGAAGGTCATCCGTGCGGGAACCCTCGGACCGGCCCCAAGATTTTGTCCGTTCCCGTGGGCCTGCGGAAGCGTGACATACGGCACACCGGTGGCCGGCGTCCTGCGGCAGGATGACCGTGTGACCGATCAGGACATTGACCCCGCCGTCATGCGCAAGCAGTACCGCTCCGAGATCGTCGAGGAGGCGGGCCTCGCCGACGACCCCATGGCGCAGTTCGCCCTGTGGTTCCAGCAGGCGGCCGACTCGCACCTCTTCGAACCCAACGCGATGGTCGTCTCGACCGCCACGGCAGGTGGGCGGCCCAGCTCCCGCACGGTGCTGCTGAAGCAGTACGACTCGCGGGGCTTCGTCTTCTTCACCAACTACGGCTCCCGCAAGGTCCGGGAGATCGACGAGAACCCGTACGTCTCGCTGCTGTTCCCCTGGCACCCGATCGCCCGCCAGGTCATCGTGACGGGCCGGGCCGAGCGGATCGGCCGGGACGAGACGGCCGCCTACTTCCGGTCCCGGCCGCACGGTTCGCAGCTGGGTGCCTGGGCGAGCGCGCAGTCGACGGTGATCGGGTCGCGGGCGGAGCTGGACCGCCGTTACGCGGCGCTGGCCGAGCGCTACCCGGAGGGCGAGCAGGTGCCGGTGCCGCCGGAGTGGGGCGGGCTGCGGGTGCTGCCCGACGCGCTGGAGTTCTGGCAGGGCCACGAGAACCGGCTGCACGACCGGCTGCGGTACGTCCTCGACGGGGACAAGTGGCGGGTGGAGCGCCTCTGCCCGTGACGCCGGTGGCTGTCGGGGAGCGGGGCGGGGTCCGCGGCCCGGTGCTGCGGGTTCCGCCCGCCGTTCCCCGCGTTCCCGTGTCCCGGCGGGGCGCAGACGCAGACGACCCGCGGGCTCGGGTTCCTCTCCTGCAGTGAGAGGAGCCGGCCGGACGTGCCGGCGAGCCCGCGGGTCGGGTGACTGCTTGGGATTGGCGCCGGGCGGTTTCCGCCGGGCACCGCACTGGGTGCGCTGCTGACGACGGGCCCTAGCCCGCAGCCACCTCACGCGTCCGGTTTCCGTACATTTCGGGAACCACCTCCCTTCTCGTGTACGGCAGAGCCTAGGCCGCCCTTCCGGAGCCCTCAAGTGATTTACGGGGCGAATGGCGAGGCGGACATTCCGGGACGATTCCGAGAAGCGGCTGTGGCCTGGGTCACGTTCCAGTTCAATGATCTGACGTGCCGCACACGCGAACACCTGCGGGGGGTGCCAGGTGAGTGCTTCCGGGCGTAGCGAGACCGCCGACGATCTGCTGGCCGCGCTGCTCGACGGGATGGACGCCGCCCTGTGCGCGTTCGACTCCGACGGCGTGATCACCCACTGGAACCGCGAGGCCGAGCGGATCCTCGGCTGGAGCGCCGCCGAGGCGGTGGGGCGGCGCGGCTTCGCGGGGTGGGCCGCGCGCGCCGCGGACGCCGACGACGTGCAGGACCGGCTGATGGCGGCGCAGGACGCGCCGGGCCGGCAGGTCCACGAGTTCGCCCTGCTGACCAAGGACGGCGGCCGGATCCTCGTACGGACCCAGTCCGCCGCGGTGCCCGGCGCCGACGGGAAGCCGGCCGGGGTCTACTGCGCCTTCAGCGAGGTCCACGCCCAGATCGACCTGGAGCGGTCCATCGCCCTCAGCGAGGCGCTGATGGACGACGCCTCGTGGGGGGTCGTCCTGGTCGACGTGGACCTGCGGCCGGCGGTGGTCAACGCGCACGCCGCGCGCGCCTTCGGAGCCGGGCGCAGCGCACTGCTGGGGCGGCCGCTCGGGGACCTGCTGGAGCAGGGCGTGGAGGAACTGGAGGGCGCGCTCCAGCACGTGCTGGCCGAGGGGGCGCCGCCGTCGCCGCTGGAACTGTGGGTGTCGGTCCGCACCCCGGAGGGGGTGCGGCGGCGCTGCTGGCGGTGCGGGTTCCTGCGGCTGGCGTCACCGCTGGCGGAGGAGCCGGTCCCGTTGGGGGTCGGCTGGCTGTTCCAGGACGTCACCGAGGCCCGTCAGGCCGAGCTGGACACCGGGCAGCTGCGGTTCCGGACCAACCAGCTGTACCGGGCCGGGCGGGCCGCCGCCGAGTGCGAGGACCCGGCGGAGGCGGCCGCCGTCCGGCTGGACTACGCGCTGGCCGGCTTCGCGGAGCACGCGCTGGTGGACGTACTGGTGCCCGGGCCGGGGCGGCGCCTGGTCCGCTCGGCGGCCTCTCCGTCGGGGCTGGCGCTGCTCCTGCCGGGGCCGGGTGCGATTCCCGTCCGGTACGGGGCCGCGCACCCGGCGCTCCAGGCCCTGGACCGGATCGGCCCGGTCCGGGCCAGCGCCCCGGCGGGGGAGGCGGCCGACGCGTGGGCCCGGGCCCGCCAGTGGCCCCCGGGCGCCACGCACGCCCTGTGCGCGGTCCTCCGCAGCCGCGGCCGCACCCTGGGCGCCCTCACGTTCCTCCGCGGCGCCTCCCGCCCGCCGTTCGAGCGCGCGGACGCGCTGTACGCGGAGGAGGTGGCGGCCCGAGTGGCTGCGGACCTCTCCCTGGCGACGCACCCGCCCCTGCCGTGACCCTGGCCGGGTGGGGTGGGGGTGTGGCTGCCCCGGCGGGGGCCGTTGCCCTGGCCGGGCGGGGTGCGGGTGCCGGGTCCCGGTGAGGCCGTTGTCCTGTGCCGGGCGGGGTGTGGGTGGCGGGGCGCTGTGGGCCGGGCGGTGTGGGCGGTGTGGGCGGGGTGTCGTGGGCCGGGGTCGGGGGCGGGGTGGGGTGTCGTCCGGGACGGGCTTCGATGTTCGGCGCCTGTTCTGTGTTTGCTTTGTCGGGCGGTGCCTCGCGCCGAATTCATCTCGTTTTAGTCCCGGACGACACCCCACCCCG
>NZ_JBEZKZ010000045.1:0-57798 GCF_040651895.1 Streptomyces sp. NPDC048352 | reverse complement strand
AAGCCGGCCCGCGCCTGCCCGCCGCTGCGGCGCGGGGCGCCCGGCCCCGGTCAGGGGGTGGGCCGGCCCGACTCCAGGTACAGCGGGTGGCCGCGCTCCCGTGCGCGCAGGGCCCAGCGCAGCCGTTCCCTGCGCTGCGGCGGCAACAGGCCAGCGGCCTCCGCCTCCGTGACGAAGCGCCAGGCCCGCAGTTCCGGACCGGGCAGCCGCAGCCGCGCGATCTCCGGCTCCGCCAGCCGCCCGCCGTCGAACAGCAGGCGCAGCCCTCCGTACGCCGGGGGACGGGGCGGCTCCCAGTCGACCACCAGCAGCCCCGGGGCCCGCTCCAGCGTCAGGCCCAGCTCCTCCGCGACCTCCCGTACGCCCGCGCGGGCCGGCGCCTCGCCTGCCTCGACCACCCCGCCCGGGAACTCCCAGCCCGGCTTGTACGTCGGATCCACCAGGAGCACCCGGTCCTGGTCGTCGAAGAGCAGCACCCCCGCCGCCACCGTCTCCCGCGTCGGCTCCGGGGTCTGCACGATGTCGCAGACCGGCGCCGTGCCGGTGCGCACGGCGTCGGCGATGCGCTGCGCCGTCTCGCGCACCGTCAGCCGACCGTTGTCGACGAGGTGGGCGTCGGCGGTCAGCCACCCCAGCGCCTGCCGGTACGCCGGGATGTGGTCGTACGCCCACTGGCGGACCCGTACGTCCACCTCCTCCGGCGCCCCCGGCTCCTGCCGGGTCGCGATGCGCTCACGCAGGATCGTTTCCTCAGGGGCGAGCAGCACGTGCCGCACCGGGATCCGGCGCGCCGCGAGAGCGCCGAAGATCTCGTCGCGGTACTCCTGCCGCAGCAGGGTCATCGGCACGACCAGCACCCCGCCCAGCTCCGCCAGCATTGCCGCCGCCGTGTCCACCACGAGCCGCCGCCAGCTCGGCAGGTCCTGGTAGTCGTCGACCTCCGCGAGGCGTTTGGCCGGCAGGAGCCGGCGCAGCGCGTCGCCGATGAGCTCCGGGTCGTACAGGCTGCTGTCCGGAAGGAGTCCGGCCAGTTCGCGGGCCGTGCTGGTCTTCCCGGCACCGAAAGTGCCGTTGATCCAGACAATCACGTCTATCCCTCTCCCTATGGCTCGCCTCCGAAGCCCCCCGGTGGCTTGCCCGCCCCACCCTGCCACGGAAACCCGCCCGCCGGCCGAGTGCTTATGCTCAAGGCCGGGGCCGAGATCACAGCCGAGCTCGGAGCCCTTCCGCCCCGCCCGCCACCTCCGGAGGTTTCCCCGCCGTGCCGCAGACCCGCCGCCCGTCCGAGCCCCCCTACGGCAACCGGCCGACCATGAAGGACGTGGCGGCCCGGGCGGGGGTCGGCCTGAAGACGGTCTCGCGGGTCGTCAACGGCGAGTCGGGGGTGACCCCCGACACCGAACGGCGCGTGCAGGAGGCCATCGAGGCGCTCGGTTTCCGCCGCAACGACAGCGCGCGGGTGCTCCGCAAGGGCCGGACCGCCACTGTGGGCCTGGTCCTGGAGGACCTGGCCGACCCCTTCTACGGTCCGCTCAACCGGGCCGTGGAGGAGGTGGCCCGCGACCACGGCGCCCTGCTCATCAACGGCTCCAGTGCCGAGGACCCCGACCGGGAGCGGGAGTTGGCGCTCGCGCTGTGCGCCCGCCGGGTGGACGGGCTGATCGTCATCCCGGCCGGCGACGACCACCGCTACCTGGAGCCGGAGATCCGGGCGGGGGTGGCCACCGTGTTCGTGGACCGCCCGGCGGGCGGGATCGAGGCGGACGTCGTCCTGTCGGACAGCTTCGGCGGGGCGCGGGACGGGGTGGCGCACCTGATCGCCGGCGGGCACCGGCGGATCGGCTTCATCGGCGACCACCCCCGCATCCACACCGCCACGGAGCGCCTGCGCGGGTACCGCGAGGCGATGGGGCGGGCGGGCCTGCCGGTGGCGGACGCCTGGGTCTCCCTCGGCTCCACCGCTCCGGAACGGGTGGCGGCGGCGGCCCGGGCGATGCTGGCGGGCCCGGAGCCGGTCACCGCCGTCTTCGCGGCCAACAACCGGGTCACCGTCACCGTCGTACGGGTGCTCGCGGCGCTGCCCCGGCCGGTGGCGCTGGTCGGCTTCGACGACTTCGAGCTGGCCGACCTGCTGCGCCCGGGCGTCACGGTGGTGGCGCAGGACGCGGCGGCCCTGGGGCGGGTGGCCACGGACCGCCTCTTCCAGCGCCTGGCCGGCGCCGCCCTCCCCCCGTCCCGCATCGAGCTCCCCACCCGCCTCGTCCCCCGCGGCTCCGGTGAACTCCCGCCGGTCAGCGGATGAGCGACCGCAGCACGGGCACGGCCCCGCCGGCCGCCGTCAACCCGGCCAGCAGCGCCAGCGCGGGCGGCACGCCGCCGAGGTAGCCCAGCCCGGCGGCGACGAAGCCGGCGAACAGAGCGCCGAGCAGCACGACGGCGGCGTGCAGGGTCAGCAGGGGCGGATCGGCATCCGGGGGTGTGGTCATGCCCCGATTCCAGCGCGCCGCGCATCGGGGGCCGGTCTCCGCCGGACGAACCCGGAACCGGCACCGGACACGGCTGTGTTCGGCACTGTCCGGGATTGTCCGGCGGACCCGTCCGTACCCTCATAGCCTGGCCCGTAATGAAAAGCGTGCCTACGTTCAATGAAGAACTCGCCTCGCTCGCGGCCGACTTGCGGCAGCTGCGGATCGAGCGCGGCAAGCCTTCGTACCGTGACCTCGCTGCGCGCGCGGCGAGGTCCGCGACCGGGATCCGTCTGCCGGTGGCCACCCAGAGCGAGGCGTTCCGGGGCGAACGGCTGCTGGGTCTGGACCGGCTGATGGGCCTGGTCCGCATCCTTTACGCATACGACGCGTTCGGAGCGGAGCGGCCCGTGCCGCCCCACAACTCCCCCGAGCTGGAGCCCTGGCGGCGCCGCTGGCGGGAACTGGCCGCCCTGGAGCCGGCCCGGCGCTCCCCGGCGGCCGCACCCCCCGTTCCCGGCGGCGGGACCGGCTTCGCCGTGGCCCACGTACTCAGCAGATGGGTGGACAACAACTACTGCGCGGCTTTCTCCCCCGACGGCCGGATCCTCGCCGTGTCCGGTGTGAGGGAGGACAACGAAGGAGTGGTGCACCTGTGGGACCCGGTCCGCGGAGCCTCGCTCGGCACGATCGAGGGAGAGGTCGCCGCCCTTTCGCTGGCGTTCTCCCCGAGCAGCGGGGTGCTGGCCGTCGGGGACATGCACGGCACGGTGCACCTGTGGGACACCGCCACCCTCGAGCCGGCGCGGCCGCCCCTGCTCGGCCACGACGGCTCCGTCGACGCCGTCGCCTTCACGCCGGACGGCCGGATACTGGCCGCGGCCGACGACGTCAACGTGATCATCCGCTGGGACGTGGCCACCGGAGAACCGGTCGGCCGGCCACTGACCGGGCACAGCGGTGAGATCAAAGCCTTGTCCTGCCTCCCCGACGGCCGGGTCCGGGCCGCGTTCCGCGACGGGCAGGCGCTGTCGCTCTGGGAATTCAGGGCCGGTTCGAGTGTCGGTACGCACCTCACCGAGAACCCTCGTCTCCCTCTCGGAGCCGCGTTCTCCGCCGACGGAGCCCTGCTGGCCATGACCGGCCACGAGGAGACGTCGCTGTGGGACACCGCCACCCACGCCCTCGTGCGCAGTCTTCCGGCGACCGGCGAAGGGGGTAGCGAGGTGGCCTTCTCCGCGGACGGCCGACGGCTGGCCACCGTGGACAGCGGTGGCACCGTACGCCTGTGGGACCCTTCGACCGGTGACCTCCTGGGCAGGCCGCTGACCACGCACAAGGGTCCGTTCAGCTCGGCGGCGCTGTCCCCCGACGGCCGTATGCTCGCCGTCTGCGGCGAGAGCAACAGCCTGGTCGTCTACCACGACACGCCGCACACGGAACACACGCCGCCGCCCGGACCGCTGTCCACACGGGCCCTCGGCGCGGCCTTGCGCCAGCGTCAGGCGGTGGCCCTGCCTCCCCTCGCGGCGGACAGTGGAGTCGCCCTGCGCCGGCTCGCCTTCTCGCCGGACGGCGGCCGCCTCGTGGTCCGGGCGAAGGACGGCCAGATCCTCTCCTGGGACCCGGCGGCACGCGTCCAGCTGCCCGAGAGCTTGTTCACGCCTCCCGGCACGGCTCCTTGGGGTGTGGACTTCCTCCGCGGGGGCGGGCCGGCCAGGCTGTGGACGCGGGGCGGACCGCACGGCCACCCCGTTTCGCTGGTGTCGCACGTCTCCTTCTGCGGCGGCCGGAAGGTGGCCGTCATCGGCGCGGAGGGGCGGGTGTCCGTCCTGGACGCGGCCGACGACCGGAAGGCCGGACACGTACCGGATGACGTGTCGGACGTATTCGCCCTCGCCGCCGCAGCGGACGGGAGCAGACTGGCCGCCGCGATGGGCGAGCGGGTGGTGCTGTGGGATCCCTCCACACCGGAAGAGGCCGCCCTGGAGCTCGTGTCCCACCTGAGCAGCGTCGGCGCCCTGGCCTTCTCCCCGGACGGCGACCTGCTGGCGACCGGCGACTCCGACGGGCACGTCCTGCTGTGGGACGTCCGCGCCCCCGCCGCCCCCGCCCACCGCCTCTCCGGGCACGCCGGTCCTGTCCACGACCTGGCCTTCTCCTCGCGGGGAGACCGGCTGGCCAGCGCGAGCGGAGACGGGACCGTGCGGCTCTGGGACACCGCCACGGGCGAGGCCGCCGGCAGCCTGCCGCTGACCGGCCACACCGGCGCCGTCCGGGGTGTCGCCTTCTCCCCCGACGCGAGCCTGCTGGCCTCCGCCGGGGACGACGGCACGCTCCGCTGCTGGCTGCTGCCGGGCATGCCGACGGCCCGGCTCGGGTGATTCCGGGCCGGGCCGTGCGGGGACGTGCGGGTCAGGCGGTCGCCGTCAGGGTCGCCGAGCGGCGCGGGATGGCGAAGGCGTCCAGTTCCGCGCGGGTCAGGCCGGTGAGGGCGGTGACCTCGTCGGCGCCGACGGCGCCGCAGTCGAGGCCGCGGACCAGGTAGCCGGCCAGGGCCTTGGCGGTGGCCGGCTCGTCCATGACGTCGCCCTCGATCTTCGCGACGTACGCCTTCAGGCGCGCGGCCGCGGCTTCGAGGCCCTCGCGGTAGAAGGTGAAGACGGCCGCGTAGCGGGTCGGCAGGTGCGCCGGGTGCATATCCCAGCCCTGGTAGTAGGCGCGGGCCAGCGCACGGCGGGTGAGGCCGTAGTGCAGCCTCCAGCCCTCGTGGACCTTCTCGGTGGTGCCGATGGGCAGCACGTTCGTCGAGCCGTCGGAGACGCGTACGCCGGTGCCGGCGGCCGCGACCTGCATGATCGCCTTCGCGTGGTCGGCGGCGGGGTGGTCGCTGGCCTGGTAGGCGGCGGAGACGCCGACGCAGGCGCTGTAGTCGAAGGTGCCGTAGTGCAGGCCGGTGGCGCGGCCCTTGGAGGCCTCGATCATCCGGGCCACGGTGGCGGTGCCGTCGGAGGCGAGGATGGACTGGCTGGTCTCGATCTGGATCTCGAAGCCGATCCGGCCCGCGCGCAGGCCGCGGGTGGTCTCGAAGGCCTCCAGCAGCTTGACGAAAGCGCTGACCTGCTCGGCGTAGGTGACCTTGGGCAGGGTGAGGACGAGGCCCTCCGGCAGGCCGCCGTGCTCCAGCAGGCCGGAGAGGAAGATGTCGGTGGTGCGGATGCCGCGGTCGCGGACGTTGGACTCCATGCACTTCATGCGGATGCCCATGTACGGGGCGTTGGTGCCGTTGGAGAAGGCCTCCGAGACGAGGCGGGCGGCGCGGGCCGCGGCCTGGTCCTCCTCCTCGTCGGAGCGGACGCCGAAGCCGTCCTCGAAGTCGACGCGCAGGTCCTCGACGGGCTCGGTGGCGAGCTTGGCGCGGACGCGGTCGTAGACGGGTACCGCGAGCTCGTCGGAGATGCCGAGCACCTTGGCGAAGGTGGCGGCGTCCGGGGCGTGCTCGTCGAGGGCCGCGAGGGCCTGGTCGCCCCAGGAGCGGATGGTGTCGGCGGCGAACACGTCACCGGGGACGTAGACGGTGTGGATGGGCTGGCGGGTGCCGGGGTCGCCCGGGTAGTGGCGCGCGAGTTCCGCGTCCACCGGCGCCAGGGAGGCGCTGATGCCCTCGCTGACCGCGCCTGCGAGGCTCGTCGCCACCTTCTCCTGCTGACCCATCGTGCACTCTCCTCTTTTCCGCTTCACGGAAGCTTAGATCCGCATAGCAGAACTTAGCCACGGGGTTCCGCTCAGTCAATGGTCCCTCCGGCGCCTGGGACAAACGACTCGGGGCCGTGCGGTGACAATCACCACACGGCCCCGTAGGCCACAGATGCGCAGGTCAGTGACCAGCGTCGGGCTTTCAGCCCTTGCGCGCCTTGATCTCGCCCGTCAGCTGGGGGACGACCTCGAAGAGGTCGCCGACCACGCCGTAGTCGACCAGGTCGAAGATCGGGGCCTCGGCGTCCTTGTTGATGGCCACGATGGTCTTCGACGTCTGCATGCCGGCGCGGTGCTGGATCGCGCCCGAGATGCCGGAGGCGATGTACAGCTGCGGGGAGACCGACTTGCCGGTCTGGCCGACCTGGTTCGAGTGCGGGTACCAGCCGGCGTCGACGGCGGCGCGCGAGGCGCCGACCGCCGCACCGAGGGAGTCCGCGAGGTCCTCGATGAGGTGGAAGTTCTCCGCGCCGTTGACGCCGCGGCCGCCGGAGACGACGATCGCGGCCTCGGTCAGCTCCGGGCGGCCGGTGGACTCGCGCGGGGTGCGGGAGACGACCTTGGTACCGGTGGCCAGGGCGCCGAAGGTGACGGCGAGCGCCTCGACGGCGCCGGCGGCCGGGGCGGCCTCGACCGGGGCCGAGTTCGGCTTCACGGTGATGACCGGGGTGCCCTTGGAGACGCGGGACTTGGTGGTGAACGACGCGGCAAAGGCGGACTGCGTCGCGACCGGGCCCTCGTCACCGGCCTCCAGGTCGATGGCGTCGGTGATGATGCCGGAACCGATGCGCACGGCGAGGCGCGCGGCGATCTCCTTGCCCTCGGCGGAGGAGGGGACGAGCACGGCGGCCGGGGACACGGCCTTGTACGCGGCCTCCAGCGCGTCCACCTTCGGGACGACGAGGTAGTCGGCGAACTCGGGGGCGTCGGCGGTGAGGACCTTGACGGCACCGTGCTCGGCGAGCACGGCGGCGGTGGCCTCGGCACCGGCGCCCAGGGCGACGGCGACGGGCTCGCCGACGCGGCGGGCCAGCGTCAGCAGCTCGAGGGTGGGCTTGCGGACGGCACCGTCCACGTGGTCGACGTAGACGAGAACTTCAGCCATGGGACTGCTCTCCTGCTATTGCGAAGTGTCTGGGGGCTTGAGAGGGGTGACCGAAGTTCTTAGATGAACTTCTGGCCGGCCAGGAACTCGGCCAGCTGCTTGCCGCCCTCGCCCTCGTCCTTGACGATCGTGCCGGCGGTGCGGGCCGGACGCTGCGCCGCGGAGTCGACCACGGTGTAGGCGCCCTCGAGGCCGACCTCTTCGGCCTCCAGGTCCAGGTCGGACAGGTCCCAGGACTCCACCGGCTTCTTCTTGGCGGCCATGATGCCCTTGAAGGACGGGTAGCGGGCCTCGCCCGACTGGTCCGTCACCGAGACGAGCGCGGGGAGGGAGGCCTCCAGCTGCTCGCTCGCGGAGTCGCCGTCGCGGCGGCCCGTGACGGTGCCGTCCTCGACCTTGACCTCGGAGAGCAGGGTGACCTGCGGGACGCCCAGGCGCTCGGCCAGGATCGCCGGGAGGACACCCATGGTGCCGTCGGTCGAGGCCATGCCGGTGATGACCAGGTCGTAGCCGGCCTTCTCGATGGCCTTGGCCAGGACCAGCGAGGTACCGATGACGTCAGTGCCGTGCAGGTCGTCGTCCTCGACGTGGATGGCCTTGTCGGCACCCATGGACAGCGCCTTGCGCAGCGCGTCCTTGGCGTCCTCGGGGCCCACCGTCAGGACGGTGATCTCGGCCTCGTCCGCCTCGTCGGCGATCTGCAGCGCCTGCTCGACGGCGTACTCGTCGAGCTCCGACAGCAGACCGTCCACGTCGTCGCGGTCGACGGTCAGGTCATCGGCGAAGTGCCGGTCACCGGTGGCGTCGGGCACGTACTTCACACAGACAACGATCCTCAGGCTCACGCCGGCTCTCCTACCGCATCGTCTTTTTCTGATACCGCCTTGTGCAGGCAGCATAGGCGCCTTGTGGGGCGGATCCCGGTCGGGGCGGCCCGCGCTCCGAAGGGAATGTTACTCGTCAGTACACATTGGGTCTTCCCCGGTTGCAAGGCCGCCGAACTGTGATCTGTCCAACGCCACCCGAACCCGCCCCAGCAGGGACGATTCAGTCCCGCAACGCGTTGAAGCGCCCCTGGTGGTACAGCAGGGGCCGGCCCTCACCCGCCGGGTCCCCCATCACCACCTCCGCGATGACCACCCGGTGCGCTCCGGCCGGCACCCGCGCCACCACCCGGCACACCGTCCACGCCAGCACCCCGTCCAGCAGCGGCACGCCGTGCGGGCCCGGCGCCCAGCGGGTGTCCGGCCCGAAGCGGTCGGCGCCGCTGCGCGCGAAGAGGCCGGCCAGCTCCCGCTGGTGCTCGCCGAGTATGTGGACCCCGAGGTACTCGCTGTCGCGTACGGCGGGCCAGCTGGAGGCACCGGTGCCGATGGTGAACGAGAGCAGCGGCGGCTCCGCGGAGACGGAGTTGAGGGAGGTCGCGGTGAACCCGGCGGGCCGGCCCCCGCTCTCCGCGGTGATCACCGCGACGCCCGCGGCGTGCCGCCGGAAGACCGAGCGGAGCAGCTCCGGCGAGCCGGGCTGGGCGGCGGGGCGGTCGCCGTCGAAGGGGTCGAAGGAGCCGAGGGACGCGGGCGGGGCCGTCGGGGCCGTCATGGGAGTGCTTCCTTCCGCCGCGGGGGTCGCGGGCGCGGTCGGGGGTCTGGGGCCGGGAGCGTTCAGTGGTCCCGACAGCGCGCGCTCGCGTGGCGGACGAGGTCCACGTGGACCCGCCCGTAAAGCAGGAGTTCATACCGCATGCGGTCAGCCTGGCGATCTCACGCGTACACAGTCAAGCCGCAGCAGGCAAGTGTCAGGCGCGTCACGCTCCGTGCGGGCGCACGTACCGGCGCATCCGTCACAGCGCGGCCCCCAGTGCGGCGATCACGTCGGCCTTGCGGGGCATCCCGGCGGCGCGCCGGACGATGCGCCCGCGGGCGTCCAGGACGAGCACGGTCGGGGTCTTCTCGATGCCGAGGGCGCGCACGAGTGCGAGGTTGCGCTCGGCGTCGATCTCGATGTGCGCCACCCCGTCCACCAGGCCGGCGACTTCGGCGAGGATCCTGCGGGTGGCCCGGCAGGGCTGGCAGAAGGCGCTGGAGAACTGGACCAGGCTGGCCCGCTCCCCCGGCGCCCGGCCCAGCTCGGCGGCGCCGAGGGGCCCTTGACCGCCCGCCTGCCCGCCCGACCGACCGCCCGGCAGCCCGCCCGCCCCCCGCGCCCCTTCTCCGTGCCCGCCCACGCCCGCTCCCGTCCGCCCGTCCGCCTGTACGTACTGCGAGCGCCCGTCCGGCGCGCGGCATTCCCCGCGTGACGAGAATCTCCCCCGGCGCGGGCGTCTGGGCTGGCCAGCGGGCCGCGTTTGGGGCACGATCCCCAATGGCCGCGTACCTACGCTGCCGTAACTTCCGGCCGGGATTACCTCCCCAGGCAGAAAGCGGGGTCTTCCCACGATGGGTGAGCTCGTCTACCCCCCGGTGATCGGTGCCGCGCACACCCTCTTCCGTGCGCTGGACATCCGGATCGACATGAAGGGCACCGAGAACATCCCGCGCAAGGGCGGGGCGGTCCTGGTGTCGAACCACATCGGTTACCTCGACTTCATCTTCGCCGGCCTGACCGCGCGGCCGCAGAAGCGCCTGGTCCGCTTCATGGCCAAGGAGTCGGTGTTCCGGCACAAGGTCTCGGGCCCGCTGATGCGCGCGATGAAGCACATCCCGGTGGACCGCACGCAGGGCGAGACCGCCTACCAGCACGCCCTGGACTCGCTGCGCTCCGGCGAGATCATCGGGGTGTTCCCGGAGGCGACGATCTCCCAGTCCTTCACCCTCAAGAGCTTCAAGTCGGGTGCGGCGCGCATGGCCCAGGAGGCCGGGGTCCCGCTGATCCCGGTGGCCCTGTGGGGCACGCAGCGGCTGTGGACCAAGGGCCGCCCGAAGAACCTCAAGCGCAGCCACATCCCGGTGACCATGCGGGTCGGCGAGCCCCTGGAGGCTCCGGCCGACCAGTACGCGGGCGCGATCACCCGCCGCCTGCGCGAGCGCGTGCAGGAGCTGCTGGACGCGGCGCAGAGCGCCTACCCGGCCACGCCGCAGGGCCCCGGGGACTCCTGGTGGCTCCCGGCCCACCTGGGCGGCACCGCGCCCACGGCGGCGCAGGTCAAGGAGCGCGAAGCGGGCTGATCCCGCCGGAGGACGGCGCGTTCCCGCCGCCCGCCCCGCACCCCTGCGGCGTAACGTCGTGTCCGTTCGGCAGGTCACTCAGGGGGAGGGTTCGCCGATGGGCGGGTTCGGGCGGTACCTGGCCGCGGCGCTCGCCGCGCGCTTCGCGTCCGAGGGCATGGGCATGGCGGTGGTGCTGCTGGCGCTGGAGCGCACCGGCAGCGCCGCGCACGGGGCGTTCGTCCTGACCGCCTGGCTGGCGCCGCACGTGCTGGCCGCGCCGCTGGCGGGTGCCGCAGCGGCCCGGGCCCGGCGGCCCCGGCTGTTCTACGCGGGCGCCCTGGCGGGGTTCACGGCCGCGGTGGCGGCACTGTCCCTGCTGCTGGGCCGGGCTCCGGTGCCGGTGGTGCTCGCGGTGGCGTTGCTCGGCGGGAGCTGCGGGCCGGTGGTGACGGGCGGGCTCTCCAGCCTGGTCGCGGGGCTGTTGCCGGCGGGCCCCGCACGGGACCGTGCCTACGGCTGGGACGCCTCCACCTACAACGCGGCGTCGGTCACGGCCCCGGCGGCTGTCGGCCTGGTGGGGGCGGCGGCCTCGGCGGGCCCGGCGATGGCCGTACTGGCGGTTTCGGCGGCGCTGGCGGCGCTGCTGGCCGCGTCCCTCCCGTACGAGGACCAGGGCGCGGGCCGCTCCCCGGACGGGCCCCGCGCCGGGCTGGGCGCGGGGCTGACCGCCCTGTGGCGGGTCCGGGAGCTGAGGGCCATCACCTCGGCGACGACCCTGGCGTTCGTCGGCATCGGGTCGCTGACCACCACCTCGGTGCTGCTCGCGGCCGGCCTGGACCGTCCGGGCGCGGGCGGCGTGCTGATGACGGCCTTCGCGGTGGGTGCGCTGGCCGGGTCCCTGACGCTGGGCCGGATGACCGGCGTGGCGCCGGGCCGGCTGGCCCGCTGGGGCATGGCGGGGACCGGGGCCGCTCTCGGGGTGGCGGCGTTCACGCCGTCCGTGGCGCTGACGGCGGTGGCGTTCGCGGTGGCGGGGGTGTGCGACGGGCCGCTGCTGACGGCGACGCTGCGGATCCGCTCGGAGCACGCCCCGGCGGGGGTCCGGGCCCAGGTCTTCACGCTGGGGGCGGGGCTGAAGGTGACGGCGGCCTCGGCCGGCGCGGCCCTGGTGGGGCTGGCCGCCGCCGCGCCGCCGTGGACGCTGCTGCTCGGGATCGCCGTGCTGCAGCTGGCGGCGGGCGCGCTGCACGCGCTGGTGTCGGCAGGTGCGGGCGTACCGCCGGAGGGGGCTACAGAGCGGTCGGCAGGTTCCGCCACAGCTCCGGCCGGTCCGCGGAGTCCCGCAGGGCCTTGAGCACGGCGGGGTGCGGGGCGGCGTACAGCTCGGGGTAGTCGATCTCGCCGAGTTCGGGGCGGACGGGGAAGGCGAGCCGCTCCCGGTCGAGGCTGAACTGCGCGTCCACGCCCGGCTTGTTGCCGCGCGGGTCGATCCGGGCCCAGGTCTCGGAGCCGGGCAGCCGGACGGCGACGAGCCCGTGGACGAGGAGGCCGGTCCCGTCGTCGTCGCCGAGGAGCTGGTAGCACAGGGCCGCCGGGATCCCCTGGGCGCGCAGCAGGGCGGCGAGCGCGTGGGACTTGGCGTGGCAGATGCCGTTGCGGGTGCCGAGTACGCCGGAGGCGCGCCAGGAGACCCGCGTGTCGCCGGAGTCCGCCGAGTGCGGGATGGTGTCCCGGACGAATTCGAAGGCGGCTTTGGCGTATGAGTATGCATCACCGGTGGCGGACCAGAGGGCGTCGGCGGTTTCCTGCACCAGCGGATGCCAGTGGTCTACGGCCTCATCCGAGGCCAAGTATGCGTGTATGTCAGGGTTCTGTTGGAGGAGCTGCATGGGCGGGAGCATAGGCATGCCTCCGACCGTAGATCAATAGATTTACGGTCGGAGGCATATCTATTCACTTCTGCGCGGGGCCGCGCTAGCGCGCCAGCTCCTCCTTGAGGGCCTGGAGGAAGCCGTCCACGTCCTCCTCCTGGGTGTCGTAGCCGCACATCCAGCGGACGTGGCCGGCGGCCTCGTCCCAGAAGTAGAAGCGGTAGCGCTGCTGGAGCCGGCGCGACACCTCGTGCGGCAGCTTCGCGAAGACGGCGTTGGCCTGCACCGGGTAGAGGATCTCCACCCCGTCCGTCTCGCGCACGCCCGCCGCGAGACGCTGCGCCATCGCGTTGGCCTGGCGGGCGTTGCGCAGCCACAGGTCCTTGGCCAGCAGGGCCTCCAGCTGCACCGACACGAAGCGCATCTTGGAGGCGAGCTGCATCGACATCTTGCGGACGTGCTTCATCTGCCGGACCGCGTCCGGGTTCACCACGACCACGGCCTCGCCGAACATCATGCCGTTCTTGGTGCCGCCGTAGGACAGCACGTCGACGCCCGCCGCGTTGGTGAAGGTCCGCATCGGCACGTCGAGCGAGGCCGCGGCGTTGGCTATCCGGGCACCGTCGAGGTGCACCTTCATGCCGAGGCCGTGCGCGTGCTCGCAGATGGCCCTGATCTCGTCCGGCGTGTAGACCGTGCCGAGCTCGGTGTTCTGGGTGATCGAGACGACCTGGGGCATCGCCCGGTGCTCGTCGTCGAAGCCCCAGGCCTCCTGGTCGATCAGCTCGGGGGTGAGCTTGCCGTCCGGGGTGGGGACGGCGAGCAGCTTGATGCCGGCCATCCGCTCCGGGGCGCCGCCCTCGTCCACGTTGATGTGGGCGGACTTGGCGCAGATCACGGCGCCCCAGCGGTCGGTCATCGCCTGGAGGGCGGTGACGTTCGCGCCGGTGCCGTTGAAGACCGGGAAGGCCTGCGCGTACGGGCCGAAGTGGCTGCGGATGACCTTCTGCAGGTGTTCGGTGTACTCGTCCTCGCCGTAGGCGACCTGGTGGCCGCCGTTGGCCAGCGCGACGGCCTCCAGGATCTCCGGATGCACCCCCGCGTAGTTGTCGCTCGCGAAGCCGCGGACCGCCGGATCGTGGTGGCGGCGGGCATCGGTCTTCACGGTTGCGGAGTGAGCCACAGACGCTGTCCGTTCACTTCGGAGGCGGGCCGCTCCCAGACGCCGGCGATGGCCTCGGCCAGCTCCTTGACGTCGGTGAAGCCCGCGAACTTCGCTTGGGGGCGCTCGGCGCGCATCGCGTCGTGCACCAGTGCCTTGATCACCACGATCGCGGCGGCGGTGGTCGGCTCGCCCTCGCCCCCCGCCTTGCGGAAGGAGTCCGCCATGGCCAGGGTCCAGGCCTCGGCGGCCGCCTTGCCCGCGTTGTACGCGGCGTTGTTGGCGACCGGCTTGTGCGCGCCGGACTGGCTGATCAGCACGTAGCGTCCGCGGTCGCTGCGCAGCAGCGCGTCGTGGAAGGCGAGCGAGGTGTGCTGGACGGTGCGGATCAGGAGCTTCTCCAGGAAGCCCCAGTCCGCGAGGTCCACGTCGGTGAAGGTCTTGCTGCCGCGCCAGCCGCCGACCAGGTGGACGAGCCCGTCGACCCGGCCGAACTCCTTCTCGGTGCGCTCGGCCCAGGCCTTGGTGGCCTCCAGGTCGAGCAGGTCGACGGTGTCGCCGGTGACGGTGGCGCCGCCGTGGGCGTACCGGGCCGCGTCGACGGCCTCGGCCAGGCGCGCCGCGTCGGCGTCGGAGGCCACGACGGTGGCGCCCGCCTCGGCGAGGCGCATCAGCGCGGCGCGGCCGGCGGGGCCGCCGGCTCCGGCCACCGCGACCACCGCTCCGTGGAGCTTTCCGTTGCCGTTCATCTGTGCAGCCTCCTGTGCGCGGTCGCTCACGCGGCGGCCCGCTCGGCGTCGTCCGCGTTCGCGGGGGTGATGCCCTTCGTGGAGGCGATCACACCCTTGAGCTTCTTGGCGAGGGCCTCGTAGAACATGCTGAGGGGAAACTCGTCCGGAAGCACGTCGTCCACCAGCTTGCGCGGCGGCTGCGTCAGGTCGAGGGCGTCGGGGCCCTTGGCCCACTTGGAGCCCGGGTGCGGGGCGAGGTAGGTGGAGACCAGCTCGTAGGCCTTGAACCAGTGGACCAGCTTCGGACGGTCGATGCCCGCGCGGTAGAGGTCCTCGATCTCGGCGCACAGCTGGTTGGTGACCTGCGGGGCACGCATCCAGTCGATCTTCAGCTTGTTGTCCGTCCAGCGCACGACGTCGTGCTTGTGGAGGTAGGCGAAGAGCAGCTGGCCGCCGAGGCCGTCGTAGTTGCGGTTGCGGTCGCCGGAGACGGGGAAGCGGAACATCCGGTCGAAGAGGACGGCGTACTGCACGTCACGGCCGTGCTCGTTGCCCTCGGACTCCAGCTTCACGGCCTCCTTGAAGGCGGTGAGGTCGCAGCGCAGCTCCTCCAGGCCGTACATCCAGAACGGCTGGCGCTGCTTGATCATGAAGGGGTCGAAGGGCAGGTCGCCGTGGCTGTGGGTGCGGTCGTGGACCATGTCCCACAGGACGAAGGCCTTCTCGCAGCGCTCCTGGTCCTCGACCATGCGGGCGATGTCCTCGGGCAGCTCGATGCCGAGGATGTCCACGGCCGCCGCGGTGACCTTGCGGTAGCGGGCCGCTTCGCGGTCGCAGAAGATGCCGCCCCAGGTGAAGCGCTCGGGGGCCTCGCGCACGGCGATGGTCTCCGGGAAGAGCACGGCGGAGTTGGTGTCGTAGCCCGGCGTGAAGTCCTCGAAGGTGATGCCGAGGAAGAGCGGGTTGTCGTACCGGGTGCGCTCCAGCTCGGAGAGCCACTCGGGCCAGACCATCTTCAGGACGACGGCCTCGAAGTTGCGGTCCGGGTTGCCGTTCTGCGTGTACATCGGGAAGACGACGAGGTGCTGGAGGCCGTCGGCGCGCTGGGCGGCCGGGTGGAAGGCCAGCAGAGAGTCGAGGAAGTCCGGGACGCCGAAGCCCTCGGCGACCCACTTGCGCAGGTCGGCGACGAGCGCGGCGTGGTACGCGGTGGCGTGCGGCAGCAGCGGCGACAGGGTCTCGACGGCCCCGGCGACCCGCTCCACGGCGGCCTCGACCTGGGCGCGGGCGGGGGCGCCCTCGGCCTCGAAGTCGATCGAACCGTCCTTGGCCTGCCAGGGGCGGATCTCCTCCACGGCGGCCTTGAGCTCGGGCCACGCCGGGTGGTCGACCACCCGCGCGCCAGCGGTTATCACGGCACCGCGGGAGCCCGGCACAAGAGTTTCCGTCATGTCACTTCCTCCACAGGAGAACCTCACGTCGGCACAGGGTAAGCATGCGAGGCTCTCCCACTCAAGAGGAAACTCAGGAAATTATCCCGTGACACCCCCCACTCCACCGCAAGTCTTCCCGTACCGTGCGCTGGAATCCACCACTCCGCCTACCAGTTGACGCGTTCGGCCCGCTTGCGGCCGTCGCGGCGGCACTCAGGGGAGGAGCCCGGCACTCCGGCGGAAGTGCGGGATGACCTTCTCCCCCCACTGCCGCAGGGTCTCCAGGCAGGCCTCCTGCGGCACCGTGCCCATCTGGACCAGGCACATCACCTCGTCCGCGCCGGCCGCCCGCAGCCGCTCCACGTACGCGACGGCCCCCTCCGCGCTCCCGTAGGCGTGGTCGGCGTGGAAGGTGGCCGTGGAGGTCGGCCGCACCGGGACGTCCAGCTCGTGCAGCCGGGCCACCACCTGCTCGGCGGCCCGGCGCATCTCGGCCCCCTCGTCCGCGCCGGCCACCACCGCCTCGTCCGGGACGCCGGCGCCGCCGTACCAGTGCCCGATGGACTGCGCGAAGAACCGCTGGCCCCTGACGCCGATCCGGCGGGCCTCCTCCGGGTCGTCGAGCACGATGGTCGGGCAGAGGACCGAGAAGTGGTCGTTGACGGCCGTGGACACGAAGCGGCTGCCGTCGCGGCGCTCGCGCGCCGCGTCGTACACGGCCCGCATCCCCGCGACGGCCTCCGGCCCGGCGAAGCCCATCACCAGCGCTCCGACGCCCAGCTCGGCGGCCTGCACCAGCGTCTCGCCCCGGCTGCACGCCAGGAACAGCGGCGGGTGCGGCCGCTGCGCCGGACGCGGCAGGATCGGGTGCGGCCCGATGTCGAGCAGCTCGCCGTGGTACTCCAGCTCCTCCTCCCGCCACGCCTTCCCGATCACCCGCAGCGCCTCCTCCACCTCGGCGGTGGTGCGGTCCCGGTCCACCCCGAACAGCGAGGTCTCCTGCTCGGTGCCCCCGCGCCCGGCCCCGAGGTCGAGGCGCCCGCCCGAGAGGAGGTCGAGCATCGCGGCCCGTTCGGCCACCCGTACCGGATGGTTGAAGCGGAAGGGCATGCACACGACTCCGTGCCCGATGCGTATGGTGTCGGTCCGGGCCGCGACGAAGCTCAGGAAGACCTCCGGAGCGCTCAGGTGCGCGTACCACTTCAACGAGTGGTGTTCGACGGCCCAGATCCGGTCGAATCCCATGCGTTCGGCGAGGACCGCCTGCTCGACGCAGTCGCGGATGACCTGGTGCTCCCGCTCCACGGTCGGGTCGGCCAGCTGAGCCTCGAAGATCACGGAGAATTTCACGATGCCTCCAGAGTTGAGTCCCGTGCCCGGTCTTACTTCGATTAGAAATATGACTAGTAGTCAGACGTCGAAGAAGCAAGAGCTTCCGCCGACCGCGTGGGCGGTGCTCGGCCTGCTGTCGTTCCCCGGCGAGCGCACCGGATACGAGCTGAAGAAGTGGGCGGACTCCTCCCTGCGCTTCTTCTACTGGTCGCCCGCGATCAGCCAGATCTACGCGGAACTGCGCCGGCTGGAGGAGCTGGGGTACGCGGTCTCCGTGCGCTCGGGGCCCGAGGAGGCCCGCGCCAAGCGCCGCTACGCCATCACCGACGCCGGGCGCGAGGCCCTCACCGGCTGGGCCTCGGACACCGCGGACGCCGGGCCACCGGTGCTCAAGCACGGGCTGCTGCTGCGGATCTGGCTCGGGCACCTGGCCGATCCCGAGCGGCTGCGGGCGATGGTCGAGGACCACGTGGAGCGGACCCGGGGCGAGCTGGACGCCGTACGGGAGGCGAGGGAGCGGGCGGCGGACGTACCGGAGTGGGCCTTCCCGGTGCTGGCCCTGCGCTGGAGCGAGCGCCGGCACCTGGCCGAGCTGGAGCTGGCCGGGGCCCTGCTGGCCGACCTCCGGGAGGCCGGGGCGCGGGCGGCCGACGCCGAGGCCGGAGCCGGGTCCGGGGCCGCCGGGGCGGCCGGGCGTCAAGCCGGCGGGGACGCGCCCACGCCCGGGTGACGCGGCACGGCGCCCCCGGCCCGCCGACCGGCGCACGGCCCTGGCGGGAAGCGGCCGGAGGGCTTCCGCAGGCCCCTGCACGACCGGTCCCATCGCGCCCGGGGCGCACTAGCATGCGTCCTCACCGCGCGCGGCCGGTCGGGACACCGCGAGCGCGCGGGGAGCCGCCGTCGACGGAAGCGAGAGAACCTTGACTTTCCTCACCATCGGTCACCGCGGGGTCATGGGTGTCGAGCCGGAGAACACCCTGCGGTCGTTCGTCCGCGCCGAACGCTGCGGGATGGACGTCATCGCGCTGGACGTCCGCCTGAGCAAGGACGGCGCCCTCGTCGTGCTGCACGACGCCGAGGTGGACCGCACCACGAACGGCGCGGGCGCCGTCGCCGACCTGACCCTCGCCGAGCTGCGCGAACTGGACGCCGGCCAGGGCGAACGCGTGCCGGTCCTGGAGGAGGTGCTGGACGCCGTCCGGATCCCGCTCCAGGTGTCGGTCCAGGACCGGGCCGCCGCCACGGTGCTCGCGGACCTGATCGTGCGCCACGACCTGACCTCCCGCGTGGAGGTCGCCTCCGGTGACGGCGAGGTGCTCGCGGCGGTCGCCCGGCACGCCCCGGGCGTGCGGACGACCCTCCATCCGCGGCGGCCGGGCGCGGCCGCCGAGGACCTCGTGGACCTGGCCCTGGCGGCCGGGGCCCGGACCGTGGCCCTGGACATCCGACGGCTCACCCTGGAGACGGTGGAGGCGGCCCACGCGGCGGGGCTGCGGGTGACGGGCTGGACGGTCAACACCCTGGATCAGCTGCGGCTGGCACGGGCCCTGCAACTGGACGGCGCCGCCACCGACTTCCCCGAGATCCGCAGCACCGGCCGGTTCACCGCCTGACGGGGGATCTCACAGCGGCTTGACCAGCAGTTCGAGGGTCAGGTCGTCGCGGAGCGGGATGCCGTGGCGCGGGTCGCCGTAGAAGAAGGGGCTCAGCTCGCCGGTGCGCCGGTAACCGCGGCGCAGGTAGAAGGCGATGAGCTCCTCGCGGACGGTCAGCACCGTCATCCGCATCTCCTTCGCACCCCACACCTCACGGGCACGGCGCTCGGCCTCGGCGAGGATCTCCTTGCCGAGGCCGGCGCCCTGGAGCTCCGGACGCACGGCGAACATCCCGAAGTAGACGTGGTCCTCCCGGTGTTCGAGCTGGCAGCAGGCGACGAGGGCGCCGGCGCGCTCGACCACGACGAGAGCGCCGTCGGGAGCGTCCACGACCTGCTGGACCATGTCGGCGTCGGTGCGCTGGCCCGTCAGGAAGTCCGCCTCGGTGGTCCAGCCACCCCGGCTGGCGTCGCCGCGGTAGGCCTCGTCGAGGAGTGCCACCAGCGCGGGCACGTCGGCTGCCACCGCGGTGCGGAAACTCAGGGCGGCGGAGGGGGCGGTCGACATCGGGGCTCCGATCTGCTCATCGGCATATGACATGCCTGGTCGTGCACCCAGAGCCTAGCGCGGGTCGGCGTGAGGGCGGTGTGGGCAGGGAATCCCTTCTGCTGACGCCGACGAACCGGGAGGTTCCGCCGTGCACGGATCCGCGATGCCCCTCACCCTGGCCTGGATGCTCGTGGCGCTGTGCGCCGCGAGCGGTGCGTACTGCCTGCTGCGGGCGCGCAGAGCGGACCGGCGCGGGCGGGGCGCGGCGGCCGGCGAGGCGGTGATGGGCTTCGGGATGGCGGCGATGGCCGTCCCGGCGGGTACGGGGCCGTGGGGGCCGCAGGTGCTGCTGGCCGTCTTCTGCGGGGCGGCGGTGCACGCGCTGTGGCTGCTGCGCGGCGGGGTGCACCACGCGCACCACCTGGTGGGCTCGCTGGCGATGGCGTACATGGCGCTGGTGATGGCCGCGGGGCACGGGCACGGCCGGGCGGGGCTGCCGGCGGTGACGGCGGCGCTGCTCGTCTACTACGCGGGCTACGTCCTGCTCGGCGGGGCCCGGCTGGTGGCGGCGGGGCCGGCCGGGCCGGCCGGCGGGGCGGAGGGGCGGGCGGCGGCGGCTTCCGGCGGCACCGGGGACCTGACGTCGGCCTGCCGACTGGCCATGGGGACGGGGATGTTGGCGATGCTGCTGGCCATGTGAGCGCGGCCGGGGCGGGGCGGACGTGTCCTGCGTCACCAATGCCCCGGGCCCGTACCCGTGGGAGCGCCGCGCTCATAGGCTGGCGGACATGATGGTCTCCGCCGTTCTCCTGATGCTCGGCGCACTGACCGCGGTGCTCGCGCCCCGCCTGCTCGCCCGGGCGCAGTGGCCCGAGCGCGAACCGGTGGTCGCGCTGTGGGTGTGGCAGTGCGTGGTGGCCGCGACCCTGCTGTGCCTGGCCCTGTCGATGCTGCTGAGCGCGGCCGCCGCCTGGCAGGCGGTACGGGGCCGGCTGTTCGCCGTGGCCCCGCACGGGGTGGTCGACGCGTACGCGCTGGGGGCGGAGGGCGGCCCCTGGGCGACCGGTACGGCCCTGGTGCTGGCCTGCGGAGGGCTGTGGACCGGGGCGATGCTGGCCCGGGAGGTGCTGCGGGCGCGGGCGCGGCGGCGGGCCCGGGGAGCCGAACTCCTGGTCCGGGCCCCGCTGCTGCCCGGTGAGGACCCGGCCGCCGCGCGGCTGGTGGTGCTGGAGGGTCCGCGTCCGGACGCCTGGTGGCAGCCCGGCGCGGCCCCGCGGCTGGTGGTGACCACGGCCGCGCTGGGCCGGCTCAAGGGCAGCCAGCTCGACGCGGTGCTGGCGCACGAGCAGGGGCACGTGGCGGCCCGGCACGACTGGCTGCTGCACTGTTCGCGGGCGCTGGCGCGGGGGTTCCCGCAGGTGCCGGTCTTCGCGGCGTTCGAGGCGGAGATGCACCGGCTGGTGGAACTGGCCGCCGACGACGTGGCGTCGCGGCGCTACGGGCGCCTCACGATCGCCCTGGCCCTGGTCGGGCTGAACGAGGACCGGGGCGTCTTCGGCCCGTGCGGGCCCGAACAGGCGCACGTACCGCAGCGGGTGCGGCGGCTGCTGTCGGCCGCGCCCCGGCTGTCGCCGGGCCGCCGGGTGCGGCTGGCTGCGCTGGCCGCGCTGGTCCCGGCGGTTCCGCTGGTCGTGGCCTTCGTACCGGGTCTCAGCGCGCTGACCTGAGGGGCGCGCTCCGTTTGCTGCGAGGATCGGCGGCATGCGGAGCACGTGGCTGACGAGGACCGGGCTGGGCTGCGCGTCGGCCGCTGCGGTCCTGACCGCCCTCGTCATGGGCCGGTGGGGGCCCCTGGCCCGCTGCGACGACTGGGTCGCGCGGGGCCTGCACCCGTACGCCGTCGGCCACCGGGGCGTCACCCACGTGGTGCGGGTGCTCTCCGACTGGCTCTGGGACCCGTGGACCATGCGCGCGCTGGCCGCCCTGGCCGGCCTGTGGCTCTGGCGGCGCGGGGACCGCTCCCGCGCGGTGCGGGTCGTGGGGGTGACGGTGCTGTCCGTGGTGGTGCAGCAGGGGATGAAGGCGCTGACCGGGCGGGCCCGTCCCCAGTGGCCGGATCCGGTCGCGACGGCGCACTTCTCCGCGTACCCCTCGGGGCACGCGATGACGGCGGCGGTGGTCTGCGGGGTGCTGCTGTGGCTGCTGCCCCGGGACGCGCCGCGGGCGGTGGCGGCCGCGGCCTGGACGGTGGCCGCCGTCTCGGTGCTCGGGGTCGGCTTCACCCGGCTCTACCTGGGCGTCCACTGGTTCTCGGACGTGCTCGCGGGCTGGCTCCTGGGGGCGGCACTGGTGTCGCTCGCGGCGTTCCGGCATGCCTGCCCGGGGCGATCCCCCGCGTCGCCCCGAGCAGACGGTCCCGTGCGCTGAGTATATTGGCTCCGAGCCAGTCAACGCAGGAGTAAGCATGTCCCCGCGCAGCGCATCGGTCAATGAAGAATTGCGCAGACGTTCCCGGGAGCGGCTGCTCCGGGCGACGGTCGAACTGGTCGCCGAACGCGGGTACGAGGCCACGAAGCTCGCCGACATCGCCGACCGGGCGGGCGCGGCCCGCGGCCTGATCTCGTACTACTTCCCCGGCAAGCGCGAGCTGCTCCAGTCGGCGGTGCACCGGCTGATGCACCTGACGCTGGAAGCGGCCCTGGAGCGCGAGCCGCGCAGCGACGACGGCCGGGAGCGGCTGGCCCGGGCGATCGACGCGATCCTGGGGCTGGCCCGGGACCAGCCCCGGCTGATGCGCACGCACATGGCGGGCATCCTCCAGGCGGAGGGGTTCATCCGGTGCCCGGAGCAGCAGCGCCTGGCGGAGCTGCTGCGGGACACCGTCACCCGGTACGGCTCGGCGGACGTGGACACGGACTACCCGCTGCTGCGCGCCCTGCTGATGGGCGCGGTGGTCGCGGTCCTGCTGCCGGGGGCGCCGATGCCGGCCGCCCGGCTACGGGCGGAGCTGTTCCAGCGGTACGGGCTGGACTGGGAGCTGGGGGTCCCGCCGGACGGAGGACCGCCCGGCGGAACGTTTCCCCGCTGACCGGGGCGATCAGGTGCCGCTTCAGTGGTACGCGGGCTGGCTCTGGACGTTGAGCCGGTCCATCCACACCCACTTGGCGCTCTCGGTGCGCCAGTCGTCGAGCCGCAGCACGTCGAGGCCCTTGACGATGTCGTTCGAGTAGATGTGCCCGTTGTAGTAGTACGCCGACCACGAACCGCCGAGGCCCAGCTTGTCGGTGGTCAGCGGGCCGCGCTCGAAGTAGCCGATCTCCTTGGGGGCCGCGGAGTCGGTGAAGTCCCACACGGAGACGCCGCCCTGGTACCAGGCCTGGACCATGATGTCGCGGCCGCCGCCGACCGGGATCAGCGAGCCGTTGTGGGCGACGCAGTTCTCGGTGTCGGCCTGGTGGCGCGGGATCTTGAAGTAGCCCTTGAAGACCAGCTTGCGCTGGTCGCCGCGGCCGGTGATGTCGTAGATCCCGTCGGCGCCCCGGTCGGGGCCGGTGGCCTCGTTGCAGGTGGCGCCGCCACCGCCGCCGAGCTCGTCGGTGAACACCACCTTGTTCGCCCGCTCGTTGAAGGTCGCCGAGTGCCAGAACGCGAAGTTGACGTTGTCCTGCACGCGGTCGATGACCCTCGGCTGCTCCGGCGCGCTGATGTCGAAGAGGATGCCGTCGCCCATGCAGGCGCCGGCGGCCAGGTTCTTGGACGGCAGCACGGTGATGTCGTGGCAGCCGGTGGTCTTGGAGACCCCGGGGTTGGCCGGCGCGCCCGGGTTGCCGCCGTCCGGGAAGAGCACCGGGAAGGCGACGACGGCGGCCTGGGTCGGGGCCTTCTTGGGGACCTTGACCACGGAGATGCCGTCGTGCGGCGGCTTGCAGTCCGGGAAGGCCTCGTTGGGCGAGTACGAGGAGACGTAGAGGTAGATGTCGCGGCCGCCGGGGACGAGGGTGTGGGTGTGGGACCCGCAGGCGGTCTCGACGGACTTGATGTACTTCGGGTTCCGCTTGTCCTTGATGTCGAAGATCTTGATGCCCTCCCACGAGGACTTCTCCGTCGCGGGCTGCGAGACGCTGTTGCAGGAGTCGTCGCTGCGGGAGGAGTCGGTGGAGAGGAAGAGCAGGTCGCCGGAGACCGAGACGTCGTTCTGGCCGCCCGGGCACAGGACCTGGGTGACGACCTTCGGCGACCGGGGGTTGGCGATGTCGTAGATCGTGAAGCCGTCGTAGTTGCCGGCGTAGGCGTAGTCGCCCTGGAACGCCAGGTCGGAGTTGATCCCGGCCGGGTTGGCGCTGGGGACGTTGGCCAGGGGCTTGATGTTGGCGCTGTGCACGACCTCGTCCTGGCCGGGGATCTCCCCGGGGGCAAGTACGCGGTCCTGCGCGGGGCCGGCGCTCTGCCGGGAGCCCGCGCCCGGTGTCAGGTCGCCCGGGTCTGGGGTGGCGGCCGCCGGTGTGGCGGCGGCCAGGAGGGTGGTGAGGAGTCCGGCGGCGGCCAGGGCCGCCCCCGTACTCCGGCGGCGCACTCCGACGCTGTGGGGCAAGGTCACTGTGCCTCCCGTGGGGGCCCGTACGTTCCGCTCCTCGTGGGAACGGAACCTGGACCCCGGCAGTATCGTGCTTTCCATGGACATGGCAAACGCGTTACTCGGCCGATTCCTGGGGGCGGCGCTGGCCGCCGGCCTCCTCCTCGCACTCACCGGCTGCCAGGACGACGACGGCGGCGCACGGGCCGCGGGCGACGGCGCGCCGGTGGTGGTGGCGCCGGGCAAACCGGGCGGCCCGGCCCGCACCCTCTCCCCCGAACAGGCCGCGCGGGAACGCCCCGACGACACCCCCAACGCGGCCGACCACGCCTACGTGCGGCGGATGGTCGAACACCACCGGCAGGCCCTCACGATGAGCGCCCTCGCCCCCGACCGGGCCTCCGCGGAGGGGGTCCGGCGGCTCGCCGAGCGGATAGCGGCCGCGCAGGGGCCCGAGATCGGGGCGATGGAGAAGTGGCTCTCCCGGTACCCGGCGCCGGGCGCGGGCGGAGGGGCCCACGAACACGGCGCGATGCCCGGCATGGCGACGGAGCAGCAGCTGGCGGAGCTAGCCGCCGCCAAGGGGGCGGACTTCGACCGGCTCTTCCTCAGGCTGATGACCGCCCACCACGAAGGGGCCCTCACGATGGCCGGGGAGGCGCTGGCCCAGGGCAACAACGTCGCCGTGGAGGAGATGGCGAACGAGGTGGTGGCCACCCAGAGCGCCGAGGTACAGCGGATGCGCGCCCTGGGCTGACGGGTCCGGGGCCCGGTGGCATGCTGGGAGACACCTGCGGGAGGAGTACCGCCGTGCTTCGTGTCGCCGTCGTCGGTTCGGGCCCCAGCGGGGTCTACGCCGCCCAGTCCCTGGTGCAGCAGCGGGAGGTCCCGGGCGTGCGGGTCGACGTTCTGGACCGGCTGCCGGCGCCGTACGGCCTCGTGCGGTACGGGGTGGCCCCCGACCACGAGAAGATCAAGTCGCTGACCGGAAACCTGCGCTCGGTGCTGGAGGACGACCGGATCCGCTTCCTGGGGAACCTGGAGGTCGGCGGTGAGGGGCTGACGACCGCGCGGCTGCTGGAGCTGTACCACGCGGTGGTGTACTGCGTCGGCGCCGCCCGCGACCGGATGCTCGGCATCCCCGGCGAGGAACTCGCCGGGGTGCACTCCGCGACGGCCTTCGTGTCCTGGTACAGCGGCCACCCGGACGCCGGCGCCTTCGACCTGGGCGGCGTGCGCTCGGCGGTGGTGGTCGGCGCGGGCAACGTCGCGGTCGACGTGACGCGGATGCTGGCGCGGGGCGTTCCCGAGCTGGAACCGACCGACATGCCCCAGCCGGCCCTCGGCGCGCTGGCGGCCAGCGGGGTGCGGGCGGTGCGGATGGTGGCCCGCCGCGGGCCGTCGCAGGCCAAGTTCACCACCAAGGAACTGCGCGAACTGGGCACGCTGCCCGGGGTCGCCACCCGTGTGGAGCCCGCCGAGCTGGCCCTCGACCCGGCGTACGCCGACCAGGACGCGGCGGCGGCCCTGCCGGCCGTGGCCCGGCGCAACCTCGAGGTGCTGCGCGGCTGGGCCGGGTCCCGCCCGGACACGGCCGGCGGGGCCCGGGAGATCCTGCTGCGCTTCTACCTGAGGCCGGTGGAGGTGCTGGGCGGGCCCGACGGCCGGGTGCGGGGGATGCGCTTCGAGCGGACCGCCCCGGACGGCCGGGGCGGGGTGACCGGAACCGGTGCGTATGAGGACGTCGAGGCGCAGCTCGTGCTGCGCTCGGTGGGGTACCTGGGCGTGCCGCTGCCGGGGCTGCCCTTCGACGCGGCCACCGGAACCGTGCCGCACGCGGCGGGCCGGGTGGTGCGCGAGGGCCGGGCGTCGGTGGGCGAGTACGTGGCGGGCTGGATCAAGCGCGGGCCGACCGGCGTGATCGGCACCAACCGGCCGTGCGCCAAGGAGACGGTGTCCTCGCTGCTCCAGGACGCGGGCGCACTGGCCCGGCGCGAGCTGCCCGACGACCCCCTGGAGGCGCTGCGCGCGGCCGGCCTGCGCCCGGTGGAATGGCCGGGCTGGCTGTCCATCGAGGCCGCCGAGGCGGACCTGGGCCGCTCCCTGGGCCGTCGCTCGGTGAAGATCCCCGACTGGGCGGGCCTCCGCGCGGCGGCGGGCCTCGCGTAGGCCGGTCGGGAGCCGGCCTCAGGCCGTCGTCCCGGGCCGGCCCTCCTCGGCGGTGGCGGCCGTCAGGATGCTGTCCAGGAGGCCGGGGAAGCGGGACTGGAGGTCCTCGCGGCGCAGGCCGTTCATCTTGGCCGTGCCGCGGTAGGTCTGGCGTACGACGCCGCTCTCGCGCAGGACGCGGAAGTGGTGGGTGGTCGTGGACTTGGTGACGGGCAGGTCGAAGTCGGAGCAGGCCAGTTCGGCTTCCGTGGCGGCGAGGTCGCGGACGATGGACAGCCGCACCGGGTCGGAGAGCGCGTGCAGCACGCCCTCCAGCCGGATCTCGTCCGGCCCCGGGTGGGCGAGGACACGGGCCGTGTCGCGTTCCGTCATGTCCTGCTCCGCTCGGTCGTCGGCTCGCCCCGGCTGGGCTGCGGCTCCCATCGTACGAGGAGCGTCGTAGGAAGGGCCGGGGGTGCGGCGCGGAGCCGGGGGCCGGGCCGCGCCGCCCCCGGGATCACCAGGCGCGGTGGTACGGGTCGGGCATCCGGACCTCCGCGCCCAGCTCGGCGGCCGCGCGGCGGGCCCAGTACGGGTCGCGCAGCAGCTCGCGGCCGAGGACGACGGCGTCCGCCTCGCCGTTGGCCAGGATCTTCTCGGCCTGCTCCGGCTCGGTGATCAGGCCCACCACGGAGACCGGCAGGGTGGTCTCCGCCTTGACGCGGGCGGCGAAGGGCACCTGGTAGCCGGGGCCGGCCGGGATCTTCACGTGCGGGGCGAGGCCGCCGGTGGAGACGTCCAGGACGTCCACTCCGTGCTCCTGGAGCAGTCCGGCCAGCCGGACGGTGTCGTCGGCGGTCCAGCCGCCCTCCTCCAGCCAGTCGGTGGCGGAGATCCGGAAGAGCAGCGGGAGTTCCTCGGGCCAGGCGGCCCGTACGGCGTCGACGACCTCGAGGGCGAAGCGGGTGCGGTTCTCGAAGGAACCGCCGTAGGAGTCGGTGCGCTTGTTGCTGTGCGGGGAGAGGAACTCCCCGATGAGGTAGCCGTGGGCGCCGTGGATCTCGAGGACCTCGTAGCCGGCCGCGGCGGCGCGCCCGGCGGCGGCCGCGAACTGGCCGGTGATCTCGCGGATCCGCTCGGCCGTCAGCTCGTGCGGCACCGGGTGCCCCTCGTCGAACGGCACGGCGCTCGGGGCGACGGTCTGCCAGCCGTGCGCCTCGGGGCCGACGGGCCCCCCGCCCTTCCAGGGGCGGTCGGTGGAGGCCTTGCGCCCGGCATGACCGATCTGGATGCCGGGGACGGCGCCCTGGGACTTGACGAAGGCGGTGATCCTGCGGAGGGCCTCGACCTGCGTGTCGTTCCAGATGCCGAGGTCGTAGGGGGTGATCCGGCCCTCCGGCGAGACGGCGGTGACCTCCTGGATGATCAGCCCGGTGCCGCCGGTGGCGCGGGCCGCGTAGTGCGCGAAGTGCCAGTCCAGGGCCACTCCGGCGTAGGGGCCGGAGGCCTCGGCGCTGTACTGGCACATCGGCGCCATCCAGACGCGGTTCGGGATGGTGACCGAACGCAGGGTGTAGGGCTGGAAAAGGGCGGTGAAGGCGGCGGGGGCAGCACTCATGGGTCTCTCCAGATGTCACCGGGGCACGCACCGGGGGCGGCGCTAAGTACGAGAAACACCGTACTACGAAAATCCCCGTACTACGAGGCCTCTCGTACTACCGATCGGTATCGAACGGGTGTCCGGCGGCCCGGCCTGCGGGACCGCCGTCGGCGGACGGGTGCAGACTGGCTGGAACGCTGCCGTGATGGACAACGACGTCCGGAGGTGTCGGCCATGACCGACGTGGTACTGCTCGCGGGGACCCGCAAGGGCCTCTTCATCGGCCGCCGCCGGGCCGGCGGCCCCTGGGAGTTCGACGGGCCGCACTTCAACGCCCAGGCCGTCTCGGCGGTGGCCATCGACGTCCGGGGGCCGGCGCCCCGGCTGCTGGTCGGCGGGGACAGCTCGCACTGGGGGCCGTCCGTCTTCAGCTCCGACGACCTCGGCGCGACCTGGCGCGAGCCCGCCGCGCCCGCCGTGAAGTTCCCCCAGGACACCGGCGCCTCGCTGGAGCGGGTCTGGCAGCTGCACCCGGCCGGCCCGGAGGCCCCGGACGTGGTCTACGCGGGGACGGAGCCGGCCGCGCTGTTCCGCTCGGCCGACCGGGGCGAGTCCTTCGAGCTGGTCCGGCCGCTGTGGGAGCACCCGACCCGCTCGCAGTGGGTCCCGGGCGGCGGCGGGGAGGGCCTGCACACCGTGATCACCGACCCGGCCGACCCCGCCGCCGTGACGGTGGCGGTCTCCACCGCCGGGGTGTTCCGCACCCGGGACGGCGGGGCGAGCTGGGAGCCGTCCAACCGCGGGGTCTCGGCGGTGTTCCTGCCGGATCCGGACCCGGAGTTCGGCCAGTGCGTCCACAAGATCGCCCAGGACGCCGGAGACCCCGCCCGGCTCTACCTCCAGAACCACTGGGGGGTCTACCGCAGCGACGACGCGGGCGCCGAGTGGACCGACATCGGCACCGGACTGCCCTCCGACTTCGGCTTCGCGGTGGCCGCCCACCCGCACCGACCGGACACCGCCTACGTCTTCCCGCTCAACGCCGACTCCGACCGCGTCCCGGCGCAGCACCGCTGCCGGGTCTTCCGCACCCGGGACGCGGGCGCCACCTGGGAGCCCCTCGCGAAGGGACTGCCGGCCGGCGACCACTACGGCACGGTCCTGCGCGACGCCCTGTGCACGGACGACGCCGACCCGGCGGGCATCTACTTCGGCAACCGCAACGGCGAGCTGTACGCCAGCCACGACGACGGCGACAGCTGGCAGCTGCTGGCGGAGCACCTGCCGGACGTCCTGTGCGTCCGGGCGGCCGTTCTGCGCTGAGCGGGGACCCGCTGTCGGTGTGGGCCAGTAGAGTGATCACCCATGGCAGCACGACCGTTGAACGAGATCGTCGAGCCGGGCTGGGCCCGGGCTCTGGAGCCGGTGGCGGGGCAGATCGCCGCGATGGGGGACTTCCTGCGCGCCGAGATCGCGGCCGGGAGGACGTACGTCCCCGCGGGGGCGAACGTCCTGCGCGCGTTCCAGCAGCCCTTCGACGAGGTGAAGGTACTGATCGTCGGACAGGACCCCTATCCGACCCCGGGGCACGCGATGGGCCTGTCCTTCTCGGTGGCTCCCGAGGTGAGCCCCTGGCCGCCCAGCCTGGACAACATCTTCCGCGAGATGCACGCGGACATGGGGACGGGCCGGCCGGTGAACGGGGACCTGACCCCGTGGACCCGGCAGGGTGTGCTGCTGCTCAACCGCTCGCTCACCACGGCTCCGCGCAAGCCCAACGCCCACCGGGGCAAGGGCTGGGAGGCGGTCACCGAGCAGGCGATCCGCGCCCTCGCCGCGCGCGGCAAGCCGCTGGTGTCCGTCCTGTGGGGCAGCGACGCCCGCCGCCTGCGGCCGCTGCTGGGCGACCTGCCCGCCGTGGAGTCCGTCCACCCCTCCCCCATGTCCGCCGACCGCGGCTTCTTCGGCTCCAGGCCGTTCAGCCGGACCAACGAGCTGCTGGTCAGCCAGGGAGCGCAGCCCGTCGACTGGCGCCTGCCCACAGTCAGTTGAAACATATATGACATTCAGCTACGACATTCACTGGATAAATACGGACAGATGCCACCCGAGCGGGCCCTGCCCGAACACGTGGTTCCGATAAGCCAGTAGCATGCGGCGCCATGAGCTCCCCCACTGGGCCCGCGAATGGCCTGCCCGTACGAATGCCGCGACCCCGCCAGACCGGGCGGCACCGCCGACCCGAGCCCGCGGTGGCGCCCGAGGGCGCTCCCGCGCTGGTGCTCGCCGTGCCCGGTGCCCCCTCGGCCGCCTCGCGGGGGCTCGCCGAAGAGGTCATCAGCATCGGCCGCTCCGAGCTGCCGGGCCTGGACGCCCGCATCGGCTACCTCGAGGGTGCGGACGGCGGGGACAGCGAGTTCCCCTCGCTCTCCGGTGTGCTGACCGCCGTCGCCCAGGAGCGCACCGCGCGTACGGAGTTCGCCCGCGCCGCCGGGCTCGACGTGCCCGCGCCGATCGGCCCCGACGCCGTGGTCGTGCCCCTGCTGGCCGGTCCCGACGGCGACCTGCTGCGCCGGGTGCGCCAGGCCCTGATGGACTCCTCGGCCGCCGCCGAGCTGGCCGACGTGCTCGGCCCGCACCCGCTGCTCGCCGAGGGCCTGCACGTGCGGCTGTCGGAGGCCGGCCTGGCCCGCGCCGACCGGGCGCGGCTGTTCACCGTGGCCACCGCCGCCGACGGCATCATCCTGGCCACCACCGGCGGCGAGGAGGCCGTCCAGGCGGCCGGGATCACCGGCATGCTGCTGGCCGCCCGGCTCGCGGTGCCGGTCATCGCCGCCGCGCTGGACCAGGAGGGCTCCGTGGCGGCGGTCGCCGCCGAGCTGCGCGGTTCCGGGTCGGTCCAGCTCGCGCTGGCCCCGTACCTGATCGGGCCGGAAGCGGCCGACGGCCTGCTGGACACCGCCTGCAAGGAGGCCGACTGCACCGCGGCCGAGGTGCTCGGGGCCTACCCGGCGCTCGGCAAGCTGGCCGTCGCGCAGTACAGCGCCGCCCTGGGGATCCAGCTGGGCGCCGCCGCCCAGTAGGCGCGCGGACATGATGGCGGGGGCCCGCCCGGAATCCGTTCCGGGCGGGCCCCCGCCGTGTCACCGGGTGGTTTCCCGGGCGAACACCACGCAGGCGGCGGCGGGTACGGCCACCGAGCCGGCCCGGCGCGGGTGCCCGGTCCGCCGGTCCACCTCGAACCAGGTGACGTCCCCGGACCACTCGTTGGCCACGTACAGGCGGCGTCCCGAGGGGTCGGCGACGAGATCGCGCGGCCAGCTGCCCCCGCACTCCGTCACGTCAGCGGCCTGCGGCTTCTCGGCTCCGTCGGCGAGCGAGAAGGTGGCCAGGGTGTCGGTGCCGCGGACCGCGGCCCAGACGAAGCGCCCGTCGGCCGACACGGCGACCACCGAGGGATAGGCCCGCGGAGCGCCCGGAGCGCCCTCCGGGGCGACCGGAACCTCGGACACCGGCTCCAGCTCCCCGGCGGCCGCGTTCCAGCGGCAGACGGTCATCTGCGGCTCCAGCTCGTGCAGGACGTACGCCACGTCGCCGTCGGGGTGGAAGGCGAGGTGGCGGGGCCCGGAGCCGGCCCGGAGCACGGTCTCAGCGTGCACGCGCAGTTCCCCGGTGTCCGGGTCGGCGGCGCAGACCCGGACGGAGTCGGTTCCCAGGTCGACGCTCAGCACCCAGCGGCCGCTCGGGTCGGGCCGGACCTGGTGGGCGTGCGGGCCCTCCTGCCGCTCGGGGTCCGGGCCGCCGCCCCGGTGGACGAGGACGGCAGCGGGCCCGAGGAGGCCCCCGCCGTCGACGAGCGGCAGGCTGCTGACGCTGCCCGAGGTGTAGTTGGCGGTCAGCAGCCTGCCGCCGGCCGTGCTGAGGTGGGTGGGACCGCAGGCCCCGACCGGAACGGGGCTCCCGAGCGGTTCCAGCTCCCCGGGTCCGGTGCGGAAGGCGAGCGCGGCGCCCCGTTCGGTCTCGCTCACCGCGTAGAGCACGCGGCCGTCCGGGCCGAGCGCGAGGCACGAGGGGTTCTCGGGGGTGGCGGTCACCGCGAGCGGGGTCAGCGCCCCGGTGGCGGGGTCCACGGCGGCGGTGGTGATGCCGCGGCCGCCCCCCGAGGTGAAGGAGCCGATGTAGGCCAGGTACCGGTCGTCGCGCGCCGCATCCTCCGTACCGGTCCCGCCGCGTGCGCCGTTCACGTCGTCCACAGGTCGCCCTTCCGCCGTTGCGCTCCGTCGGGGCGACCGTAACAGAAGGTCTAGACCAAGTCCCGTCCCTCGGCGCGTTCCCGCGCGCCGTCGTGGTGGACGTAGGCCGTGGAGCTCGGACGGTCGTCGTAGGTGCGGTGGAAGACCGGGGTGGCGGACCCCGAGATCGGGGGGACGATCCAGGACCAGTCCGCGCCCACCTCGCGGCCCTTGCGCTCTTCGCGCTCCAGGTGCGAGAGGAACCGGCGGGACTCGGTGTGGTGGTCGGCGATGGTGACCCCGGCGCGGTCGAAGGAGTCCAGCACCGCCCGGTTGAGCTCCACCAGTGCCCGGTCCTTCCACAGCGAGCGGTCGCTGGAGGTGTCCAGGCCGAGTCTGCGGGCGACGGCCGGCAGGAGGTTGTAGCGGTCGGTGTCGGCGAGGTTGCGGGCGCCGATCTCGGTGCCCATGTACCAGCCGTTGAAGGGCGCGGCCGGGTAGTGGAGGCCGCCGATCTCCAGGCACATGTTGGAGATGGCGGGCACCGCGTGCCAGCGCAGGCCCCAGTCGCTCCAGTCGTCGCGCCCGTCGGGGTGCCGGATGGGGACCTCCAGCACGGCGTCGGCGGGGGTCTCGAACCAGCGGGGCTTGTCGTCGACGCCCTGCACGACCAGCGGCAGCAGGTCGAAGGGGGTACCCGCCCCGCCCGGCCAGCCCAGGCCGAGCAGGGCCTCGGTGAGCGGCGCGTTGCGGGCGTCGCCCACCGTTATGGAGTGGTGGTCCCCGTAGCCGGCGTAGCGCACCAGCTGCTCGCTCCAGATCAGCGGGCCCGGCCGGCCGGGCGCGTCGGGGGCGAAGACCGTGATGGTGGGCCGGATCCGTCCGCCGTTGGTCGCCTCGCGCAGGTGCTCGAAGCACTCGGCCGCGATGTCCTCGCCCGCGGTCAGCCCGCGCCGGTCGCGGACCCGCAGCGAGTTCCAGTAGAGCCGGCCTATGCAGCGGTTGCTGTTGCGCCAGGCCACGCGGGCCCCGTGGGCCAGCTCCTGCGGCGTGTGGCGGTAGGTGCCGGTCTCCGCCAGCTCGGCCCGCACGGCGGCGAGCCGCGGCCGCGGATCACCGGCCTGCGGGTTCTCGCGGTGGAAGAGCCGGACGAACTCCTCGGCTTCCTCACCCACCTGAGCGGTGCTCGCGTGCTTCTGCTGGATTTCCATCCCGGGCCGTTACCCCCTGTCCGACCAGATCCACCCTGTACGTGCCGGATGAATGTGCAATGAGCGCTCACCCGTTGTACACGGGGCAGGTCAACCCGGAGCCGCTGGAGCGCCCGGAACACTCCTCCGAGTGATCTTGACGCATCGGCCTGCGGTGAGAGCCCGCACGGGCGTACCATCCGCGGCATTCCCGGGGGTTGAGGCCGGGCCGGCGGCGGGGCCGCCCGCGCGGGATCAGGCGGTGATCACCAGCGGGGACCTCGGGTCCGTGCGCAGCGGGGTGGCCAGGGCGACGAGGGCCTGCTCCAGGCCGTGCAGGTGGGCCAGGGCGGGTTCGGCGCCCGGGAGCTGGGGCGGGGTGTGCGGCGCGGCGGGCTCCGGGGCCTCCCCGGGGGCGGTCAGCGCCTCGACGGCCGCCTCCACCCTCCAGCAGGCGGCGGCGAGCCGGGCGTCGTGGGAGGCCTGCGGGTCGGCGGCGACGGCCGCGAGCCCGCGCACCTGGCGGGCGCAGTCGTCGAGCAGCGCCATGACCTGCCGGGCCCGGGCCTTGCGGGCGCGCAGCGGGCTCAGCGGGTGGACGAGCGGCGCGAGGGCGATCCGCGCGCGGCCCAGCAGGAGTTCCAGTTCGGCGGCGTGCGGGGCGGGGTCGGCCCCGGGGTCTCCGGCGAGGCGGTCGAGGGAGGCGGCGGTCGCGGCCCGTACGCAGTGCAGGACGCGCTGGATCCAGGCGTCGTTGGCGCCGTGGGTGGTCACGGGGAGGATCAGCACCACGGCGAGGGCGGCGCCGAGCGCGCCGACCGCCGTCTCCTCGAAGCGCAGGAGCAGCAGCCCGGGGTGCAGCACGCCGAGGAGCCCGTAGAGCAGCCCGGCCATGACGGTGACGAAGAACATCATCCAGGAGTAGGAGGGGGCCGCCGTGTAGAAGATGCCGAAGACGCAGACGGCGACGAGGGCCGCGGTGGGCGCGGGCGCTCCGTGCAGCGGTACGGCGATCAGCAGCCCGGCGGCGATGCCGAGGACGGTGCCCAGGACCCGGCGGAAGCCGCGGACCAGGGTCTCCCCGCGCGAGGCGGTGTTGACGAAGATCCACCAGGCGGTGCCGACGGCCCAGTACCAGCGGTCCTCGGACAGCACCTGGCCGATGGCGAGGGCGAAGGCGCAGGCGGCGGTCGCCTGGAAGGCCTGGCGGGTGGTGGGCCGGGCCAGGCCGGTGCCGGGCAGCTGCGGCGGCGCGGGGGCGGGCGGGGTGCGGCGCTCGATGGGCCACAGCAGGAACCGCACCGTCCCGGCCGACAGCAGCGCGAGGCCGACGGCGGCGAACAGCTCGGGCAGCTGGGCGGGCACGGCGTGCAGGAACTGGGTGACGAAGAACATCATGAAGCCGAAGATGCCGAGGGCGTGCCCGCGCGGCCCCCAGCGGCGTGCGTACACCCCGGCGAAGACGACGGCGAGGAAGGCCGCGTCGCGGGCGGCCGGGATCCCGTGCAGTCCGGTGGCCAGCGCCAGGACGGGGAAGCCGGCGGCGGGCAGCAGGGCCGTGGTCGCCCGCTGGGCGCGGACGTCAGCGTCCAGGACGGTGAAGAGCGCGAGCAGCGCCGCGAGTCCGCCGGTGATGGAGGCGGTGAGCGAGAGTCCCGCCAGTTCGGCGACGGCGACGGCGAGTCCGGTGCCGATCACCGCGCGGAGCGAGTTCCGCAGTCTGGTGCGCCCCGGGTCCGGAGCCACGAACATCCTCTTCACGGCGGTGTGCCGCCCCCCTCGCGATGCTGCACGCCGGCCCGGCGCCCGCCCGGGGGTGGTGGGCGGCGGTCGCGCACGGCGAAGGCACCGCGCTCCGGACCGGCGTCGTTGCCGTCCGGCGCTGCGCGGCGCCGAAAGTACATGGATATGACACAGATAAGCATCTGCGGGGGCAATGGCTCAAGCGAGGTACGTCACGTTGGGCCGTTGGCCCAGTCGGGAGGCGTCCTTTCCGGCCACTGGAAGGCCAACGGACCGGGCCGGGCGGCGACCGCCGTTCCGGGCGGGAGCGGTACGGACGCGCCCGCCCGCCGCCGTGCGGGCGGGGGCCGCGGCGCCGACGATGGAAGGGTGCGGGACGAGATGGCTTCGCCCCGCCTCACGGCGTACGCGGTCCTCACCGAGGGCGGGACCGCGTCCGCCGGGGGCTGCTCGGCCGGTGTACCGCGACGCCCGGGGCGCGCTCGCCCGGCTGTGGGGGGCCGGGGGCGGCGGGAGTCAGGGGGTGTTTTCGGTCGGCACGCACAGGACGGGGACCCGCGAGAGGTGCAGGAGCTTGTGCGGGGTGGAGCCGAGCAGGGCGCCCCGGATCGGGCTGTCACCCCAGCTGCCCACGATGATGACCCGCGCGTGGTGGCGTTCGGCGGCGGCGAGCAGGGCCTGGGCGGGCTTGTCGTCCACCACCTCGACCGCCGAGGGGACCCCCGCCTCGTCGGCGGCGTCGACGGCCCGGGCGAGGGCGGTGCGGCCGGCCTGGAGGACGGCCTCCCGGTGGGCGCGGTACTCCTCCCCCGTGGGTCCGGGCGCGGCGGCCCCGTAGACGAGGATCAGCGGTTCCCCGAAGGCGGTGGCCACCTCCAGCGCCACCCGCAGCGCCCGCTCGGCGCCGGGGGACTCGTCGTACCCGAGGACCACGGACATCCGGACCTCCTAGCTCTTGCGGCCGCGTACGAGGGCCGGGTCTACCACGCCCCGGCGTTCCTGCCAGAACCTTCCGTCGCGGACCCGCCAGAAGCACATGAGGAGCACGCCGAGGGCCGCGATGCCGATGCCGATGACCAGCGGGGGGCCGAGTCCGAACCAGGAGACCCCGCCGGCGGAGTTGCCCGGGTCGGACATGTCGATGACGGACTCCACCAGCAGCCAGCTCAGCAGGCCGGCGCCGAGCAGCGGGCCCACGCCGATGAGCAGCAGGTTGTGCAGGTTCTCCAGGAGATGGCGGCGGTAGTAGACGGCGCAGGCCACGCCGGTGAGCGCGTAGTAGAAGGCGATGAGCAGGGAGAGCGCGGTGAGGGAGTCGAGGAGGGCGTTCTCGCTGATCTGGTTGACGACGAGGTACCAGGCGATGGCGATGCCGGCCACCCACCAGGTGCTCACCTCCGGAGTGCGGAAGCGGGGGTGGATGTGCGCGAGGCGCGGCGGCAGCGCGTGCCGGCGGGCCATGGACAGGGCGGTGCGGGAGGCCGGGATGATCGTCGTCTGGGTGGAGGCGAGGGCGGAGGTGCAGACGGCGAGGAGCACCACCCAGTCCCAGCCGCCCATCACCTCGTGCGCGAGGACCGCGAAGACGGCTTCCTCCTCGCCGGCGTTCTCGGCGAGGAACTTCGTCCCGGCGTAGCCGACGACGGCGAAGCCGACGGACAGGTAGGTCACGAGCAGCACGACGGTGGACCAGATGCCCGCCTTGCCGGGCGCGCTGGCGGAGTCCTCGACCTCCTCCGTGAGGTTCACTGCCGACTCCCAGCCCCAGTAGATGAACACGCCGAGCAGCAGTCCGCCGGTGAGGGCGGAGCCGCCCGCGCCGAAGGGGTTGAGCCAGCCGACGGAGGGTTCGATCCCGTCGAGGGTGCTGGTGCCGGCGTACACGCGGTAGATGGCCACGACGGCGAAGACGAGGAGGAAGAAGACCTGGGCGAGGATCAGGACGTCCTGGAGGTGGGCGGACAGTTCCGTGCCGATGACGCAGACGGCGGTCATGGCGAGGATGACCACGACCGTGAGCGTCTGGCGGACCACCTGGTTCGCGGCCCAGCCGTCGAGGCCCGCGGCGAGCAGGCCGAAGTGGACGGCCACGTCGGCGAGGGAGCCGATGACGAGCACGCCGGTCATGGTGATGGCCCAGCCGCCGAGCCACCCCGCCCAGGGGCCCATGGCCCGCGTCACCCAGGAGAAGGTGGTTCCGCAGTCCTGGTCGACCTTGTTGAGGTAGTAGAACGCGGCGGCGATGAGCAGCATGGGCACGAACGAGGCCAGCATCACGCCGGGCGCGTAGAGACCGGCCAGGGCCACGATCGGGCCGATGACGGCGGCCAGGGAGTAGGCGGGCGAGGTGGAGTTCAGGCCGATGACGAGCGCGTCGAGGAAGCCGATCGCGTTGGCCTTGAGGCCCTCCTCGGGACCGGCGTCCGGAGTGGTGCTGCCCGCCTCGGCGCGGTCGCCGTCGTTCATGTACGCATCGTCACGCACCCGGCGGCGGCGCGCGAGGCGGGCGCGGCGGGCCGGGTTACTCGGTGCCGGGGGTCTTGCGGGTGGTGACGTTCATCCGGTTCCACGTGTTCACGGTGAAGACGAGGGCGATCAGCTGGGCCAGCTCCTCCTCGCCGAAGTGCCGGGCGGCCTCGTCGTAGACGGCGTCGGAGACGCCGCCCGGCAGGAGGGTGACCTCCTCGGTCAGGGCGAGCGCGGCGCGCTCCTTCTCGGTGAACAGGCTCGAATCGTGCCAGGCGGAGAGCTGGTGCATCCGCTCCTCGGACTCGCCGCCCTTGCGGGCGTCGCCGGTGTGGTAGTCGATGCAGTAGGCGCACCGGTTGATCTGCGAGGCGCGGATCTGGACCAGTTCCAGCAGGACCGGGTCCAGGCCCTTGCGGGCGGCGGCGTCGAGGGCGAGGACGGCCTTGAAGACGTGCGGGACGACGGCGGAGAAGTTCATGCGTTCGGGAACCTGGAACGTTGTCATGTGAGGAACCTACGGGGGTGATCGACCGGGCGTAGGGTTCATTTCCATGCAGGGATCATGGGTCAATTCCTCGGCGGCGCCCGCTTCCGACGCGGGCAGCGATCTGCATCTGGACCTGAGCGGCCCGGGCAGTCTGCGCGGCCGGCTGATGCGCGCCCTGCGGGAGGCGGTCCATTCGGGCCGGCTGGCGCCGGGGACCCGGCTGCCGCCCTACCGGACGCTCGCCGCCGACCTCGGGATCGCCCGCAACACCGTCGCGGACGCCTACGCCGAGCTGGTGGAGGAGGGCTGGCTGTCGGCGCGTCAGGGGTCGGGCACCCGGGTCGCGGAGCGGGCCGTCCCGCTGGAGGGCGAGGGCCCGCGCGGACCGGCGCGGCCCACGCGGCGGCGTACCGTGCACGATCTGCTGCCCAGCTCACCGGACGCCTCCGCCTTCCCCCGTACGGCCTGGCTGAGCGCGGCCCGCCGGGCCCTGGCCGCCGCCCCGCACGATGCCTTCGGGGTGGGCGACCCGCGCGGCCGGATCGAGCTCCGCCGCGCCCTGACGGAGTACCTGGCGCGGGCGCGGGGCGTACGGACCGCGCCGGACCGGATCGTCGTGTGCTCCGGCTTCGCCCACGCGCTGGAACTGCTTGGCGGGGTCCTGCCGGGCCCGTTCGCCGTCGAGTCGTACGGGCTGCCCTTCCACCGGGAGGTCCTGGAGCGGGCCGGGACGGCGACGGTGCCGCTCACCGTCGACGGCCGGGGCGCCCGGGTCGGGGAGCTCGCGGGCACCGGGGCGCGGGCCGTGCTGCTCACGCCCGCGCACCAGTTCCCGACCGGCGGGCCGCTGCACCCGGACCGGCGGGCGGCGGTGGTGGACTGGGCGCGGGCCACGGGCGGGGTGGTGGTCGAGGACGACTACGACGGGGAGTTCCGCTACGACCGCCAGCCGGTCGGCGCCGTCCAGGGCCTCGACCCGGAGCGGATCGTCTACGTCGGCTCCGTCAGCAAGAGCCTGTCGCCGGCGCTGCGCCTGGGCTGGATGGTGCTGCCGGGCCGGCTCGTGGACGAGGTCCTGGCCGCGAAGGGGCCCCGCGAGATGTGGTCGGGGGTGACGGACCAGCTCACCCTGGCCGAGTTCGTCTCCTCGGGCGGGTACGACCGCCACCTGCGCCGCGTGCGGCAGGTGTACCGGCGCCGGCGGGACCTGCTGGCGGCGCGGCTCGCGGCGGGGGCGCCGCACGTGCGGGTCAGCGGTGTGGCGGCGGGGCTGCACGCGGTGCTGGAGCTGCCGCCGGGCACCGAGGAGGCCGCCCTGCGCGCGGCACGGCGGGCGGGCCTGGCCCTGGACGGGCTGCGGCCGTACCTGCACCCGGACAGCGCCATGGCCCCGCGGGACGGGCTGGTGCTCGGCTACGGCACCCCGCCCGACCACGCGTTCGCGGCGGCGCTGGACGCGCTGTGCCTGGCCCTGCCCGACCCGCCCCCGGGGCCCGCCGCGGGGTGAGAGTGGCGCCGGGTACGGGGTCAGGGGCGGGTGTTCCAGCCCGCCACGACCGGGAGCCCGTGCTCGGTGGACAGCACGCTGACGGTGCCGGTGAGCAGGAGGAAGAGCCGGCCCTCCTGCGGGGGCAGACCGAGGTAGCGGGCCGTCAGCACGCGCAGGAAGTGGCCGTGGGCGACGAGCACGACGTCGCCCCGGCCGGCGCGCAGCGTCTCGTGGACGCGGGCGAGGACCCGGTCCGCGCGGGCGCCGACCTGGGCGGCGTCCTCGCCGGGGTGGTCCGCGTCGCCCGCCGGCACCCCGTCGGTCCACAGCGACCAGTCGGGCCGGGTCCGCTGGATCTCGGCGGTGGTGACGCCCTCGTAGCCACCGTAGTCCCATTCGTGGAGACCGGGTTCGGGTACCCCGTCGGTCAGTCCCGCGAGTTGGGCCGTGGCGACGGCCCGGCTCAGCGGGCTGGTCAGCACCAGGGCGGGCTTGCGGTCGCGGAAGTAGGGGGCCAGTGAGAGGGCCTCCTCGACGCCCCGGGCGGTCAGCGGCACGTCGGTCAGCCCCGTGTGGCGCCCGCCCGCGCTCCACGCCGTCTCGCCGTGCCTCACCAGCAGCAGATCACTCATGGTCCGGACCCTACGGCGGTGGGCTGGTGCCCGGCATGTCGTGCCGCTGGAGCCCGGCGGGCGTGTCACTGTCGGGCCTCATGGACGTGGGTGGGCGCGGGCGGCTGACCGTCCTGCTGCTGGTGCTGACCTGGGTGACCGGGCTGATCGAGGCCGTGAGCCTGCTGGCGCTGGGGCCGGTGTTCACCGCCATGCAGACGGGCAACGTGCTGTTCCTGGCCTTCGGCACGGCCCACCAGGGGGGTCTGCCCGCGCTGGCGCCGGGGGTGTCGCTGGTGTCCTTCGCGGCCGGAGCGGTGTGCGCGGCCCGGCTGGAGGGGGCGGCGGAGGCCCGGGGGCGGCACTGGTTCGTGATGGGCCTGGCGGTGGAGGCGGCGCTGATCCTGGCGGCCGCCTGCGCCGGGTGGGGCTTGGCACCCCGGTACGGGAACCCGGCCGCGCGGCATCTGGTGACGGCGGCCGTCCTGGCGGTGGCGATGGGGTTCCGCAACGTCTCCAGCATGCGGGTCAACCTGCCGGGGGCGCCGACCACGCTGGTCACCCGGTCGATGACGGCCTTCCTCGGCGGCTCGGCGCTGGGCCACGACATTGCGTTCGGGTACGGCACGGGGGTCTGGGGGCGGCGCGCGTGGGCGATCGGGGCGATGTTCACCGGCGGGGTGACGGGGGGCCTGCTGGTGCGGGCGGGGTGCGCGGGGGAACTGGCTGCTGCTGCCGGCGGCCGTGGTGGTGCTGGGGGTCTCGCTGGCGGGCCGACGGCAGCAGCCGCTGCACGCCGGGACCGGCTGAGGCGCGGGTCCGGCCCGGCAGGAATCGATGCGGAAACGGTGCAAGTGGCCGTAGGGCAGCCGGGTCGGGAGGCTCGTGGCATGGACACCGCTGCTCCGCAGGAAGCCGCTCCCGACCGCGCCCTGGAGTCCGGGTTCGCCGCCGGTGACGAGGGGTGCGCGGAGGCCGTCTACCTACGGTGGCGGCCACTGGTGCAGGGCCTCGCCCGGCGCGCCCTGGGCGACGCGCGGGAGGCCGAGGACGTCACCCAGCAGGTGTTCCTCGCCGCCTGGCGGGGCCGGGCCGGGTACCGTCCGGGGCCCGGCGGGATGGGGGCGTGGCTGACCGGCATCACCCGCCACAAGGTCGCCGACGCGCTGGAGGCCCGCGGCAGGCAGGCCCGCGTGGCACGGGCCACCGCGCTGGGCGCCGGCGGACGGCCGGCCGGGGTGCAGGCACCCGCGGAGCACGCCCTGGACCGGGTGCTGGTCCTCGGGGAGCTGGCCCGGCTCCCCGTGGCACAGCGGCGGGTCCTGTGCCTGGCCTTCTACGCGGACCTGAGCCAGAGCCAGATCGCGGAGCGCACCGGGCTCCCGTTGGGCACCGTCAAGAGCCATATGCGGCGGGCCCTGTGCGCGCTGCGGCGGTCGCTGGATCCGCTGCGGCCACCAGTTCCGCGATGACGCCGAGGCCGGACCGCAGTCCGAACAGCCGCCCGGTCCGCGGCCCCTGGGCCTCCGGGCCCCAGCCGGGGCCGGCCAGCAGCAGCGCCGAGTGGCCGCGGGCGCCGCGCAGCCCCCATTCGATGCCGGCGACCGAGCGGGCCAGGGCCCGGTCCGCGGTGGTGCGGGACTGCGACCAGAGCACGGCGGCACGGGGACCCGTACGCCGTACCGCGTCACACAGCGCCCCGGCGGGCAGGGCGGCACCGAACATCCGTACCGGCACGCCCCGTTCCCCCAGGGCGGCGGCCAGGGCCTCGACCGGCAGGCTGTGCAGTTCCCCTGGCGCGCACGCGAGGAGCACCGGGGGCACCCGCGCCCGCTCCGGCGCGGGGACGATCCGGTGGAGGGCCGCGGAGACCTGCCACGACAGCAGGTGCTCCACCTCGATGTAGCGCTCCCCCGCCGAGGCCCATTTGCGGCCGACGGCGTGCAGGGTCGGCGCGATGACCTCCTCCCAGGCCGCGACCAGGCCGTGTTCCGCCAGGGCCGCCTCCAGCAGTTCGGCCACGGCCGGCGCGTCCAGTCGTACGGCGGCCCGCGCGAGCCCCCGGCCCTCCGGCCGCGCCTCCCCGAGGGGGAGGGCACCGGGCCCGCCCGGTGCCCCGGCCGCCGCCCTCCCCGCCGCGCGGGCGGCGGGTGCTGCGCCGAGCGCGGCCCGCGCCGCCTCGGACGGGGGCACGCCCCGCGCGGTGAGCCGGCACATCTCCTCCAGGCGGGCGATGTCCCGGGGCGTCCAGCGGCGGTGCCGGCCGTCCTCGCGGTGGGCGGGGCCGATGGCGTAGCGGCGCTCCCAGGAGCGCAGCGTGGTCGGGGAGACCCCGAGGCGGCGGGCGACGGCGCCGGTGCTCAGGGCGGGTTCGGGGTCCACCGGCCTACGGTACGCCGCCCGGTGCCGCCCCGGGCCGCGCCTGACGGAGGCGGCCGAGGGCGTCGGCGAGGTCCACCACCGGCGGCGGGTAGTCGTAGCGCGCCCGTTCGGTCTCGGGCAGCCGCCAGGGCTCGTGGACCCGGGGCGCGGGCAGGCCGGCCAGCTCGGGCACCCAGCGGTGGACGTAGCGGCCCTCGGGGTCGTAGCGCAGGCCCTGGCGGACGGGGTTGAGGACCCGGTTGGGGCGGGTGTCGGTGCCGGTGCCCGCAGCCCACTGCCAGTTGAGCTGGTTGTTGGCCAGATCGCCGTCCACGAGGAGCTCGAGGAAGTGCCGGGCGCCGACGCGCCAGTCCACGTAGAGGCTCTTGGTGAGGAAGCTCGCGGCCAGCAGGCGGGCGCGGCCCGGCATCCAGCCCTCCTGGCGCAGCTGGCGCATGGCGGCGTCGACCACGGGATAGCCGGTGCGGCCTTCCTTCCAGGCGCGGATCTCCGCCTGCGCGGCGGGGCCGGTGCGCCAGTGGTCGAGGCGCGGCCGGTAGTCCTCACGCGCGGCACCGGGCCGGGCGGCGAGGACCTGGTGGTGGAAGTCGCGCCAGCACAGCTGGCGGACGAAGGCCTCGGCTCCGGGGCCTCCCGCGGCGCGGCAGCGGTGGACGGCCTCGGTGGCCGACAGGGTGCCGAAGTGCAGGTGTGGGGAGAGCCGGGAGGTGGCGTCGGCGGCGAGGTCGTCGTGGGTGTCCTCGTAGCGGGTGACTCCGGAGCGCAGCCAGGAGGCCAGCAGCCGCCGGGCCTCGCGTTCGCCGCCGCGCGCGAGACCCGGGGAGGTCGCGCCGACGGCGTCGCGGCGGGGCAGCTCCTCGGAGCCGATGCCCTCGGGTACGCGGACGGCGCGCGGGGCGGCGGTCACCGGCCGCTGGTGCAGCTCCGTCCAGCGCCGCAGGTACGGGGTGAACACGGAGAAGTGGTCGGCACCCGAACCGGTGGGCAGTACCGCCCCCGGGGCCACCGCCGTGACGACCGTGTCGTGCGTGTACAGCCGGCGCCCCTGCGCTTCCAGGGCCTCTCGCAGCCGTTCCTCGCGGGCATGGGCGTAACCGCTGACCCCGGCGGCCATGTGCACCTCGTCGGCGTCGGCCTCCAGCACCAGGGCGCAGACCTCGGCGACGGCGTCCCCGGAGCGCAGCACGAGGCGGCCGCCGCGTTCGCGCAGCCCGGCGTCGAGGTCGGCGAGGCAGTCGGCGAGGAAGGCCAGCCGGTTGGGCGCCGCGAAGCCGGATGCCTCGATGGCCCGGTCCCGGACGAACAGCGGGACGACCCGGTCGCAGGAGGAGAGGGCCGCGCGCAGCGGCGGATGGTCGTGCAGGCGCAGGTCGGAGGTGTACAGGACCACGGCGGTGTTCATGGCTCTCGGCTCCGTGTCGGGGCTGTGGGCGGCGGCTGTCCCCCTGTTCTTCGGCACCGGGGCGTGATCGGATGCGGCTTCGCCGGAGCGGGACGATCCGGGCCATTGGTACAGTCCTGGCATGGCGGTGGACGAGCTCGACACCCGGATCCTGCGCCTGCTGATCGAGCAGCCGCGCACGAGCGTCCGCGAGTACGCCCGGATCCTCGGTGTGGCCCGCGGCACCCTCCAGGCCCGGCTGGACCGGCTGGAGCGCATCGGGGTGATCACCGGCAGCGGTCCGGTGCTCTCCCCCGCCGCTCTGGGGCATCCGGTGCTCGCCTTCGTGCACATCGAGGTCACGCAGGGGCGTCTGGACGAGGTCGGGGAGGCGCTGGCGACGGTTCCCGAGATCGTCGAGGCCTTCTCGATCACGGGCGGCGGGGACCTGCTGACCCGGGTGGTGGCCCGGGACGCGGGCCATCTGGAGGACGTGATCCAGCAGCTGATCCGGCTTCCGGGCGTGGTCCGCACCCGGACGGAGGTCGCCCTGCGCGAGCGGGTCGCGCACCGGCTGCTGCCGCTGGTGGAGTCCGTGGGGCGGGCGGCCCGCAAACCCTGACACGATGGCCGATACAGGCAGACCACCGGCAGGACGGGCAGAGCGGATGATCTCCGTCATATTCGATCTCGACGGCACCCTCGTGGACAGCGAGCCGAACTACTACGAGTCGGGGCGCCGCACCCTGGAGCGCCACGGCGTCCCCGACTTCACGTGGGAGCAGCACTCCCGCTTCATCGGAATCGGCACCCTGGAGACGCTGGAGGTCCTCAAGGACCGCTACGGCCTGCGGGCCCCGGTGGAGCAGCTGCTGGCGGAGCAGAACGCCGCCTACCTGGAGCTGGCCCGGACCCGCACGCGGACCTTCCCGCAGATGCGGGCGTTCGTGGAGCGGCTGCACGGGCGGGGGGTTCCGATGGCGGTGGCCTCCGGCTCCTCGCGGGAGGCGATCGACGCCGTACTGGAGGGCACCGGGCTGGCCGCGCTGCTGCCCACCGCGGTCTCCGCCGAGGAGGTCGGGCGGGGCAAGCCCGCCCCCGACGTGTTCCTGGAGGCGGCCCGCCGGCTCGGCGCCCCGCCCGGCGACTGCGTGGTCGTCGAGGACGCGGCGCCGGGGGCGCTGGCCGCGCACGCCGCCGGGATGCGGTGCGTGGCGGTCCCGTACGTGGCCGGCACCGCGGGCGACCCCGCCTTCGCCGCGGCCGGGCTGCTGTTCGCGGGCGGCCATCGGGAGTTCAGCGCGGACGCGGCCGAGGACTGGCTGTTCACCCGCCCGGCCACCCCCGCCTGAAGGCACCCGTCCGGACGCGCAGGCGGCGGGCCCGCCCTCAGCGCATCACGCGCGGCAGGCGCAGGCTGAGGGCCACCGTCAGGGCGATCAGGGCGAGCTGGACGAGCAGGGTCACCGCGAGGGCGGCGCGCATCCCGAGCGAGTCGGCCAGCGCGAGGAAGAGGGTGCCCACGGTCGCCACACCCAGGGCCAGCGAGGACTGCTGGGTGGTGACCATGACCCCGCTGCCCACCCCGGCCCGGTCCGCCGGGACGTCGGAGAGCATCATCCGCATCAGCACCGGCAGCTGGAGGCCCTGGCCGAGGCCCGCGACCGCGACCCCCGGAGCCAGTCCGGCGAGACCGAGGTCCGGCCAGCCGTACCAGACGGCCGCCAGCACCAGGGCGATGCCGAGGCCCTGGATCAGCCCGCCGGCGGTGACGACCCGGCTGCCGAACCTGCCGACCAGCCGGGGTCCCGCGAGCGAGGCGCCGAAGAAGGCCAGGGCCATCGGCACCAGCGCGAGCCCCGCGGCCACCGGGCCCATGCGCAGGCCCTGCTGGAGGGCGACGGCGACCACGAACATGAAACCGCTGAAGCCCATCGAGAACGGCAGCATCATCACCAGCCCGCGGCGCAGGGACACCAGCCGCAGCAGGCTCGGCGGCACCAGCGGGGTGCGCCCCAGCCGGTCGGCGCGGCGCTCCGTCAGGTAGAAGGCCAGGGCAGCGAAGGGCGACACGGCCAGCGCCACCCAGGTCCACAGCGGCCAGCCGGCCGCCCGCCCCTCGGTCAGCGGCAGCAGCAGGGACACCAGGGTGAGGCCGAGCAGCAGCGTCCCGGGGACGTCCACCGACGCCGGACGGTCCGAGCGGGTCTCCGGGACGGCCCGGACGGCGAGCACCAGCCCGGCCACCACCACGGGCACGTTGACGAGGAACACCGAGCGCCAGCCGGACCCGGCCACGTCGGCGGCGACCAGCACCCCGCCCAGGATCTGCCCGGCGACCATGGACAGGCCGGCGGTGGCCCCGTAGAGGCTCATCGCGCGGGCGCGGCGCGGGCCCTGGGTGGTGGCCTGGATGGTGGCCAGCACCTGCGGCAGCATCAGCGCCGCCGCGGCGCCCTGCGCCACCCGCGCCCCGACCAGGGTCCAGGCGGTGGGCGCCAGCCCGCAGGCCAGGGAGGTCAGCCCGAAGGCGGCCATCCCGATGACGAAGAGGCGCCGCCGGCCGACCGTGTCACCGATCCGCCCGCCCAGCACCAGCAGCACCGAATACGCGACCCCGTAGCCGCCGACGACCAGTTCCAGCATGGCCGGACCGGCGGCGAGGTCGGCGTCGATGGCGGGCAGCGCCACGTTGACGATGAAGAAGTCGATGAGGGGGAGGGCGGCGCCCAGCAGGACGGTGAACAGCCCGAGCGGCGTGAGGACGGCGGGCCCCGCGACCGCGGACGCGGCGGTGGCCGGGGCGGTCGGGGCCGTGGGAACGGACGGGGACGGGTGGGTCGTGCGTACGGTTGTTTCGCTCACGCAGGAGACGATCCACCGCCGCTCAGCCTGGTACCAGAGTCTCCTCATCCTGGTACCAGGAGTACCTGGCAACGGGATGAGCGGTGCGGCACCCTGGTGCCATGACCACCGTTGCCCCGGAGAGCGACCTGCGCCGCCACGAGCTCGCCGACTTCCTGCGCAGCCGCCGCGAGCGGATCACACCCGAGCAGGTCGGGCTGGTCCGGGGCCGGCGCCGGCGCACCCCCGGGCTGCGCCGCGAGGAGGTCGCGCAGCTCTCCGCCGTCGGTGTCACCTGGTACACCTGGCTGGAGCAGGCCCGCGAGATCCAGGTGTCCCCGCAGGTGCTGGACGCGCTGGCGCGGGCCCTGCTGCTGGACTCCAGCGAGCGCGCGCACCTGTTCGCGCTGGCGGGCAGCTCCGATCCGGCGCCGAACACCCCCTGCCCGAGCGTGACCCCGGCCCTGCGGGCCATGCTCGACCAGCTCGACCCGATCCCGGCGTGCGTGCAGAACAGCCGGTACGACATCCGCGCCTACAACAGCACGTACGGGCGGCTGCTGTGCGACCTGGACGCGCTGCCCCCCGAGGACCGCAACTGCGTGTGGCTGGCGTTCACCAACGCGGAATGGCGGGCCTCCCTGGTGGACGTGCCGGGTGTGAACAGGCTGCTGGCGGCCAAGTTCCGGGCCTCCATGGCCGGGCACCTGGCGGAGCCCGCCTGGAAGACCCTGCTGGCCCGGCTGGAGGCGGCCTCGCCGGAGTTCCGGGAGATCTGGGCCCGGCACGAGGTGGTGGGGGCGGGCGGCAACACCAAGTACATCCGCAACGCCCATGTGGGGCTGCTGCGCCTGGAACACACCAGCCTGTGGCTGGGTCCGGCGTCGGGCGCACGGCTGACGACGTTCGTCCCGCTGGACGAGGAGAGCCGCCTCGGCCTGGAGCGCCTGCACGACCTGTGCCGGACCACGGCCTGAGGGCCGGCGTCGGAGACGCCACCCGGGAAGATCTCGCGCACCCCGCAAGTTAGTAGAACCGTGAACGACATGCTGAGGGACGCCGCGGACGTGGACGTGGTGGTCGTCGGCGCCGGGCAGGCGGGCCTGTCCAGCGCCTACCACCTGGCCCGGGCCGGGATCGACCACCTGGTGCTGGACCATTCGCCCCGGCCGGGCGGGGCCTGGCAGTTCCGCTGGCCCTCGCTGACCTACGGCAGGGTGCACGGGATGCACGCGCTGCCCGGCATGGAGCTGACCGGCGCCGATCCGCTGCGGCCGTCGTCCGAGGTGATCGGGGAGTACTTCGCGGCGTACGAGGAGCGCTTCGGCCTGCGCGTACGCCGCCCCGTGGACGTCACCGCCGTGCGCGACGACGGCGGGGGCGCCGGCGGGCGGCTGCTGGTGGAGTCCGCGTCCGGCAGCTGGTCGGCGCGGGCGCTGGTCAACGCCACCGGTACCTGGGACCGCCCGTTCTGGCCGCGCTACCCGGGCCAGGAGCTGTTCCGGGGCCGCCAGCTGCACACCGCGAACTACCCCGGGCCGGGGGAGTTCGCCGGGGCCCGGGTGGTCGTGGTGGGCGGCGGCACCTCGGCGGTGCAGCACCTGCTGGAGATCTCCGAGGTGGCGGCCCGGACCACCTGGGTCACCCGCAGGCCGCCCGTGTTCCGCGAAGGGGGCTTCGGCGAGGCGGAGGGCCGGGCGGCGGTGGCGCTGGTGGAGGAGCGGGTCCGGCGGGGCCTGCCGCCGCAGAGCGTGGTCAGCGTGACCGGGCTGGCCCTGACCGACGCCGTGCGGGCGGGGCTGGACGCGGGGGTACTGGCGCGGCGGCCCGTCTTCGAACGGATCACCCCGTCCGGGGTGGCGTGGGCGGACGGGCGGAGCGAGGACGCGGACGTCATCCTGTGGGCCACCGGCTTCCGGCCGGCCGTCGACCACCTGGCGCCGCTGCGGTTGCGCGAGCCGGGCGGCGGGATCCGGGTCGAGGGCACCAGAGCGGTGCGCGACGAGCGCGTCCACCTGGTCGGCTACGGCCCGTCGGCCTCCACCATCGGCGCGAACCGGGCGGGCGCCGCCGCGGTCCGCGAGGTCCGCCGCCTGCTGGCCCGGGGCCGGGCGGTACCGGCGGCCTGATCACCCCTACCGGCCGGCTTCGGGGACCACCTTCCCGGTGTCGCAGTCCGGCGCGGCCGTACGATCACACGTTCACCGGTGTCGGCACGGGCTCCCCCGCGCCTCCCCTGCCGGGCTCACCCGGCCCTGCGGCGGAGTCTCCCCGTTCCCCGGCCGGCACTGCCTGCGCGGCATCGCGGTCCCGGCGGACGAGTGCGGCGTAGCGGCCGCCGGCTCCCAGCAGTTCCTCGTGCGTCCCCCGCTCGGCGATGCGGCCGGCGTCCAGGACCACGATCTGGTCGGCGTCGCGGATGGTGGAGAGGCGGTGGGCGATGGTGATGGTGGTGCGGCCCCTCGAGAGGTTGTCTATGGCCCGCTGCACGGCGTGCTCGGTACGGGTGTCGAGGGCGCTGGTCGCCTCGTCGAGGATGAGCACCGGCGGATCCCGCAGGACCGTGCGCGCGATGGCGAGCCGCTGCTTCTCGCCGCCCGAGAAGCGGTAGCCGCGCTCCCCGACCAGGGTGTCGTAGCCGTCGGGCAGGGATGCGATGTGGTCGTGGATCTGTGCCGCGCGGGCCGCCGCGACGAGTTCCTCGTCGGTGGCGTCCGGCTTGGCGAAGCGCAGGTTGTCGGCGACCGAGGCGTGGAAGAGGTAGGTCTCCTGCGAGACCACGCCTATGGAGCGGGCCAGCGAGTCGAAGTCCAGATCGCGTACGTCCACCCCGTCGAGGGTGACCCGTCCGCCGGTCACGTCGTAGAGCCTCGGCACCAGATAGCTGAGCGTGCTCTTGCCGGAGCCGGTCGGGCCGACCACGGCCAGGGAGCCGCCGGCCGGGACGGTGATGTCGATGCCGGTGAGGGTGGGGCCGGCCTCGGCCTCGTAGGCGAAGTGCACGTCCTCCAGGCGGACCTCGCCCTTCGCGCGGTCCAGCCGCACGGGCTCGTCCCGCTCGGTGATGTCGACCGGCAGGTCGAGGTACTCGAAGATGCGGGCGAACAGCGCGAGGGAGGTCTGTATCTGCACGCCGGTCGACAGCAGGCTCACGGCGGGCCGGAACAGGCCCTGCTGGAGGGTGACGAAGGCGACGAGGGTGCCGACGGAGAGCGAAGGGGCACCGGTCTGCAGGGTTATGCCCGCGGCCCAGTAGATCAGCGCGGGCATGGCGGCCATGACGATGCCGATGGTGGACATCCGCCAGCGCCCGGCCATGCTGGAGCGCACTTCCAGGCCGACGAGCTTCTCGGACTCCTCGGAGAACGCGGCGGTGAGGGACTGCGAGCGGCCCATGGTGCGGCCGAGCAGGATCCCGCTGACCGAGAGGGACTCGGTGACGGTCGCCGCCATGGCGGCCATCTGCTTCTGCCGCTGCGTGGTGATCTTCTTGCGCTCGCGGCCGACCCGCCGGCTGATCCACACGAACACGGGCAGCAGCAGGAGGGAGACGACGGTCAGCCGCCAGTCGAGCGCGAGCATCGCGACGACGGAGGCGATCACGGCGGTCAGGTTCGACACGAGCGAGGTCGCGGTCGAGGTGACCGTGGCCTGCATGCCGCCGATGTCGTTCGCTATGCGGGACTGCACCTCGCCGGTGCGGGTGCGGGTGAAGAAGGCCAGGGGCATCCGCTGGAGCTGGGCGTAGACGGCGGTGCGCAGGTCGTGCATGACGCGCTGGCCGACCGTGGTGGAGATCAGCGTCTGGAGGACGCCGAAGACGCTGGTCACGACCGCCGTGAGGATCATGCCGAGCGCGAGCAGGCTGAGCAGCCCGGTGCGGCCCTGGGGGATCGCGACGTCCAGGATCTCCTTGAGCAGGAACGGCGAGGCCACGCCGACCAGCGAGGACGCCCCGACCAGCGCTCCGACGACGGCGAGCCGGCCGCGGTAGGGGCGGAACAGGCCGAGGATGCGGCGCAGTTCGCGCGGGCGGTCCGCCGGGGCCGGGAGGGTGGGGTCGAGTGCTTCGTTCGATGGTGTCCACTTCGGTTCGTCGTGGCGCATGGGCCTCCTTCTGACGGGACTCCGCTGAGCATAGCTCATTGTTACCTATGCTCACAATGAATCCGGTCCTGGTACTGTTCCCAGTATGAGCACCGGTTCCGAGACCGACACCCGCGATTCCACCGACGGCGTCCTCGCCGAGCAGCTGCTGCGCCTCACGCGCCGGCTCCACCGCATCCAGAAGCGCCACATGGAGCCGCTCGGAATCACCCCCGCCCAGGGGCGGCTGCTGCGCCTCGTCTCGCACTACGGCGGTGACCAGCCGCCCCGAATGGCCGATCTGGCCACGCGGCTCGAGGTCGTGCCGCGCGCCGTGACCACCCTCGTGGACGGGCTCGAGGCCGCCGACTGCGTACGCCGCGTGCCCGACCCGGCGAACCGGCGCGTCATCCGGATCGAGCTCACCGAAACCGGCCGCGCCACGCTGCGCCGTCTGCGCAACGCGCGAACCGACGCGGCGGAGGAGATCCTGGCTCCGTTGACCGCCGGGCAGCGCGAGGTGCTCGGCGGGCTGCTGAACGCGCTGGCGGACTTTCCCGCGGAGCGCCGCTGCTGAGACGGGCGGGCGGACGCCGGCGCCGCCGCGCCGGACCGCGAGACACAAGGGGCTGCTCATGCCGCTGCACGGACCGAAGCCCGGGGCCCTGCGCCCGCACGGCCTGCGCGCCCCCGCCCCCGACCGGGTCCCCGACCGGCTGGCCGCCGGGACCCCGCCGGCCCTGCGCGCCGAGCTGACCGAACTGCTCGGCGCCGAGAAGGTGCTGTGGAAGGTCTCCGACCTGGTCCGCTACGCCTCCGACGCCTCGCCCTACCGGTTCGTGCCGCAGGTCGTGGTCGTCGCCGAGGACCTCGACGACATCTCCGCGGTCCTCTCCTACGCCCACGGCCGGCAGCGCGAGGTCGTCTTCCGCGCCGCCGGGACCTCGCTGAACGGGCAGGCGCAGGGCGAGGACATCCTGGTCGACGTACGCCGCCACTGGGCCGGGATCGAGGTCCTGGACGGCGGCCGCCGGGCCCGGATCCGGCCCGGCACCACCGTGTTCCGGGCCAATGCCGCCCTGGCCCGGCACGGCCGGATCCTGGGGCCCGATCCGGCCAGCGCCGTCGCCTGCACCCTGGGCGGGGTCGTCGCGAACAACTCCTCCGGCATGACCGCGGGGACCACGAGGAACTCCTACCGCACCCTGTCCTCGCTGACCCTGGTCCTGCCGACCGGCACCGTCGTGGACACCGCCGACCCGCTCGCCGACGAGGAGCTGGCGCGCGCCGAACCGGCCCTCTGCCGCAGGCTGATGGAGATCAAGGGGGAGATCGAGGCGGACCCGGCCCTCGTCGCCCGGATCCGCGCCAAATACGAGATCAAGAACACCACCGGGTACCGCCTCGACGCGTACCTGGACGGCACCACCCCCGTCGAGATCCTGCGCGGCCTGATGGTCGGCTCGGAGGGCACGCTCGGCTTCATCGCCGAGGTCGTCCTCGACACCCTCCCCCTGGACCGCGAGCTCACCAGCGCGCTGCTCTTCTTCCCCTCCCTGCCGGCCGCGGCCGCCGCCGTACCGCTGTTCAACGAGGCCGGCGCCGTCGCCGTCGAGCTGATGGACGGCAACACCCTGCGCGCCTCGGTCAGGGTCGCGGGCGTGCCCGGCGACTGGGCGGAGCTGCCGAAGGAGACGGCGGCGCTGCTGGTGGAGTTCCGGGCGCCGGACGCGGCGGGGCGCGCCGCGTGCGAGCGGCGTGCGGCCGCGGTGCTGCCCGCGCTGGAACTGGTCGCGCCGGTTCCGTCCGTCACCAACGCCTTCACCGGTGATCCGGCCGCCATCGCCGGCTACTGGAAGGCGCGCAAGGCCTTCGTCACCGCCGTCGGCGGGGCCCGTCCCCCGGGCACCACGCTGATCACCGAGGACTTCGCCGTGCCGCCCTCCCGGCTGGCCGAAGCGTGCGAGGCCCTGCTCGCGCTCCAGGCGGAGCACGGTTTCGACGCGGCCGTCGCCGGGCACGCCGCCCACGGCAACCTGCACTTCCTGCTCGCCTTCGACGCGTCCGAGCCGGCCGACGTGGCGCGGTACGCGGCCTTCATGGACGCCTTCTGCCACCTCACGGTGGAACGGTTCGACGGCTCCCTGAAGGCCGAGCACTCGACCGGCCGCAACATGGCCCCCTTCCTGGAACTGGAGTGGGGGTCGAAGGCGGCCGAACTCATGTGGCGCACCAAGCGGATCGTCGACCCGGACGCGGTCCTCGCCCCGCGCGTCCTCCTCGACCGCGACCCGCGGGCCCATCTGCGGGGCCTGAAGACGATCCCGCGGGTGGAGGCAGTGGCCGACCCGTGCATCGAGTGCGGGTTCTGCGAACCGACCTGCCCGAGCGGCGACCTGACGACCACTCCGCGCCAGCGGATCGTCCTGCGGCGCGAGATGACGCGGCAACCGCCGGGCTCCCCCGTGCTCGCCGGGCTGCTCGACGCCTACGGCTACGATGCCGTCGACACCTGCGCGTCCGACTCCACCTGCAAGCTCGCCTGTCCCGTCGGGATCGACACCGGTGCGCTGATGAGGGATTTCCGCCACCGCCGGCACGGCCCGCGCGGGGAGCGGGCCGCCGAACTGGCCGCCCGGCGGTTCCGTACCGTCGAGGCCGCCGCCCGGCTGGCCGTGGCCGCGTCCGAGAAGATCACCGGCCTGCTCGGGGACCGGGTGCCGGGCGCCGCGACGGCAGCCGCGCGCAGGGCCCTGCGCCCCGGCCTGGTGCCCCAGTGGCTGCCGCAGCTTCCCGGGGCCGCGGCGCGCCGGCTGCCGGTGACCGGGCGGGCGGGCGCGGCCGCCGTGTACTACCCGGCCTGCGTGAACCGCATCTTCGGCGGCCCCGGGGGCCTGCTGCCGTCGCTGCCGGAGGCGGTGGTGGCCGTGTCGGAACGGGCCGGGAAGCCGGTGTGGATCCCGCATGACGTGGCCGGCACCTGCTGTGCGACGATCTGGCACTCCAAGGGCTACGAGGCCGGCAACCGGCTGATGGCCAACCGGGTCGTCGAGGCCGCCTGGGGGTGGACGGCCGGGGGCCGGCTCCCGCTGGTGGTCGACGCCTCGTCCTGCGCCCTGGGGCTCGCGCGGGAGGTCGTCCCGTACCTGACGCGGGACAACCGCGCCCTGCACGCCGGGCTGCGGATCCTCGACTCCGTCGTCTGGGCGGCGGAGGAACTGCTACCGCACCTGGAGGTTCGGCGCACGGCCGGCTCGGCGGTGCTGCACCCGACCTGCGCAACGCGCCACCTGGGCGACGAGGCGCAGCTGCGCGCGGTGGCCGAGGCCTGCGCCGGGGAGGTGGTGGTTCCGGACGAGGCGGGCTGCTGCGCGTTCGCGGGCGACCGGGGGATGCTGCACCCGGAGCTGACGGCGTCGGCGACGGCGCGGGAGGCCGCGGAGGTGACGGCACGCCCGTTCGACGCACACCTGTCCTCGAACCGGATGTGCGAGGTGGGCATGGACCGGGCCACCGGGCGCGGCTACCACTCGGTGCTGATCGAACTGGAGCGGGCGACGCGGCCCTGAGCGCGCGCCGGGGCAGGAGGAGGCAGCCAGGGGCGCGTGCGCCGGAACACGCGCCGCGCGCACGCCCCCGGGCCGGAAATTCGATTGCCGGGGCCGGGTCGGGAAGACGAACCTTGCGCGGGTCGCAGTCCTCGACCAGTCATGGGGCGTCATGCAGATCAGCGATCTTCCCTATCCGGACCCCGGGGTACCCGACGCCCGCTCCGGCCCCCGTTTCCTCTGGTGGCTGGGCAGGGGGCAGCTCGGCGGTCAGGCCCGCAGCCTGGCCTGGGGGCTCCTGCACTTCTGCGGGGTCGCCGGACTTCCGTACGTGGTGGGCCAGGGCGTCGAGGCCGTCGTGGACCGCGACGGCGCGGGGCTGCTGTCGGCGGGCGGGCTGCTCCTGCTCGTCGGCGCGGCCATGGCGGTGGGTGACGCCATGCTCCACCGCACCGCCGTCACCAACTGGATCACCGCCGCCGCGCGGGTGCAGCAGCTGCTCGCCCGCAAGACCGCCGAGCTGGGCTCCGCGCTGACCCGCCGGGTCGCGGCGGGAGAAGTGACGGCGGTTTCGACGGGCGACGTGGAGAAGATCGGATGGTTCGTGGAGGCGGTCTCCCGCTTCCTCGCCGCCGCCTTCGCGGTCGGCGCCATCTGCGTGGGCCTGCTGTTCTACGCGCCTTCCATCGGGGTGGTCGTCGCGGCGGGCGTGCCGGTGCTGGCCCTGTCGGTGCTGCCGCTGCTGCCGCGCGCCACCCGGCGCGCGGACCTCCAGCGCGACAAGGCCGGCAAGGCCACCGAGCTGGCCTCCGACACGGTCGCGGGGCTGCGGGTCCTGCGCGGCATCGGAGGTGAGGAGCTGTTCCTGGGCCGCTACCGCGAGGCCTCGCAGGAGGTCCGCGAGGCCGCCGTGCGCAGCGCCCGGATGTGGGCCCTGATCGCGGCGGTCCAGGTGCTGCTGCCGGGCGCGCTGATGGTGGCCGTCGTCTGGTACGGCGCGCTGCTCGTCCGGGACGGCCGGCTGGCGGTCGGCGAACTCGTGGCGGCCTTCAGCGCGGTGGCCACCATGCTCTACCCCCTGGGCCTCTTCCAGGAGATCGCGATGGCGTACTCCTTCTCGCGGCCCTCCGCCGCGCGGGCCGCCCGGGTGCTGTCGCTGACGCGTACGCAGGACGGGGCCGCTGTTCCCGCCGCCGGGCACGCGGCCGTTCCGGCGCCGGGCGGGGACCTGTACGACCCGGCGACGGGGCTGCTGGCTCCGGCCGGGCGGTTCACCGCGGTCGTGTGCGGGGACCCGGACCTAGCGGGGCGGCTCGCGGAGCGCCTGGGCGGGCACCCGGTGCACACCGGAGCCGGGGCGCCCTCGGCGCTGCTCGGCGGGGTCGCGCTGGACGAACTCGCGCTGGACGCGGCGCGTGCGCTGGTCCTCGTACAGGACAAGGATCCTGTGCTGCTGTCCGGGACGCTGCGCGAGCTGCTCGACGTACCGGCTTCGGGGGCGGTCGCGGCCGGGGACGCGCTGGCCGCGGCGCAGTGCGGGGACGTCCTCGCGGCGCTGCTGGAGTCGGCTCCCGAGGGGGTGGACGACGCGATGGACGCGCGGATCACCGAGCGCGGCCGGTCCCTGTCGGGCGGGCAGCGCCAGCGGCTCGCGCTGGCCAGGTCGCTGGTCACCGATCCCGAGGTGCTGGTGCTGGACGAGCCGACGTCCGCGGTGGACTCGCACACCGAGGCGCGGATCGCGGACGGCATCGCCGCCCTGCGCGCCGGGCGCACCACGGTGGTGCTGGCTTCCTCGCCGTTGCTGCTGGACCGCGCGGACCGGGTCGTCCTGGTCCACGAGGGCCGGGCGCTGGCGTCGGGCACCCACCGGGAGCTGCTGCACGGCGACCCGCGCTACCGGGCGGTCGTCACCCGGGAGACGGAAGAGGAACAGGGTGCGGCCGACCCCGGCACGGCCGGGCCGGCAGAGGAACTCACAGGAATCGAGGAATCCGCATGATCGGCGTCGCTCCGCCGCACTACGATCCGGCGGCCCCCGAGACGGCCGCGACCCTGCCCGTGGGCACGTCGGCGACCGTACGGGGCTACGTGCGCGGGCTGCTGCGGCGGCAGCGGCGCGCCTTCGTGGTGCTCGTGGCGGTCAACGCCGTCGCGGTGGTCGCCTCCATGGTCGGCCCCTACCTGCTGGGGCGGGTCGTGGACGACCTCGCGTCGGGGGTGCCCGAGGTGCACCTGGGGCGGGTGACGCTGCTGTTCGCGCTGGCGGTGGCCGCGCAGACCTGCTTCGTGCGGCTGGTGCGGCTGCGCGGGGCGATGCTCGGCGAGGAGATGCTGGCCGACCTGCGCGAGGACTTCCTCGTGCGCTCGGTCGGCCTGCCGCCGGGGGTCCTGGAGCGGGCCGGCACCGGTGACCTGCTGTCGCGGATCACCACCGACATCGACCGGCTGGGCAACGCCATGCGCGAGGCCGTGCCGCAGCTGACGATCGGCGTGGTGTGGGCGGGGCTGCTCTTCGGCGCGCTCGCGGTCACCGCGCCGCCGCTGGCGCTGGCCGCGCTGGTGGCGCTGCCCGTGCTGGTCGCCGGGTGCCGCTGGTACTTCCGGCGGGCGCCCTCGGCCTACCGTTCGGAGGCGGCCGGGTACGCGGCGGTGGCAGCGGCGCTGACCGAGACGGTCGACGCGGGCCGCACGGTCGAGGCGCACCGCCTGGGCGGGCGCCGGACCGAGCTGTCGGAGCGGCGGATCGTGGAGTGGACGGCCTGGGAGCGGTACACGCTGTTCCTGCGGACGGTCCTGTTCTCCGTCGTGAACGTCACCTTCGTCACCATCCTCGGCGCGGTGCTGATGATCGGCGGCTACTTCGTGCTGCGGGGCTGGATGTCGGTGGGCCGGCTGATCACGGGGGCGCTGCTGGCGCAGATGATGATCGACCCGATCGGGCTGATCCTGCGCTGGTACGACGAGTTGCAGATCGCGCAGGTGTCGCTGGCGCGGCTGGTGGGGGTGCGGGAGATCGAGCCGGACGCGGGTGACCGGGCGCTCGCCCCGCAGGGGCGTGACGTGCGGGCGCGGGAGGTGCGCTTCGGCTACCGGGAGGGCGTGGACGTCCTGCACCGGGTGTCGCTGTCCGTGCCGCCCGGTACCCGGATGGCGCTGGTGGGCCCTTCGGGAGCGGGCAAGTCCACGCTGGGCCGGCTGCTGGCGGGCATCTACGCGCCCCGGACCGGTGAGGTCACCCTCGGTGGGGCCCGGCTGTCGCGGATGCCCGCCGAGCGGGTCCGCGAGCACGTGGCGCTGGTCAACCAGGAGCACCACGTGTTCGTCGGCAGCCTGCGGGACAACCTGCGCCTGGCCCGGACGGATGCTGCGGACGCCGAGCTGTGGGCGGCGCTGGGCGCGGTGGACGCGGACGGGTGGGCGCGGGCCCTGGAGTCGGGCCTGGACACCGAGGTCGGTTCGGGCGGGAGCGCGCTGACCCCGGCGCAGGCGCAGCAGGTCGCGCTGGCCCGGCTGGTGCTGGCGGATCCGCACACGCTGGTGCTGGACGAGGCGACCTCGCTGCTGGATCCGCGGGCGGCCCGGCATCTGGAGCGTTCGCTGGCGCGGGTGCTGGAGGGCCGGACGGTCATCGCGATCGCGCACCGGCTGCACACGGCGCACGACGCGGACGTGATCGCGGTGGTCGAGGCCGGGCGGATCAGCGAGCTGGGTTCGCACGAGGAGCTGGTGGCGGCGGACGGGGCCTACGCGGCCCTGTGGCGGTCCTGGCACGGATGACGGCCACCGCCCCAGCGGCGCCCCGCCCGGGGCGGACCGGCCCGGCCGGGCGGCGGACGCTCGCGCGGACGGCCCGGGACGCGGCGGTCT
>NZ_JBEZKZ010000044.1:0-59049 GCF_040651895.1 Streptomyces sp. NPDC048352 | reverse complement strand
TGAGCATGATGGGCAGGTCGCCGTTGGTGGTGGGGCTCACCAGCAGGGCCAGCTGGCGCTCCGCCAGATAGGCGGCCATGTGCATGGCCAGCCCGCCGGGCCGACCGGCGGACCCGCGCTGGGCACCGTACCCGTGGGCGCCGACGCGGCCCCGAGCTGGCCCGGCCCCGAGGCCTTCGACGCCCCGGCCCCCGCCCCCGCGTCCGGCCCGGCCGCGCCGCCGCCCGGCCCGCAGCCGCCGCGCCAGACCCGCCCCGCGCCCGCTCCGGCCGGGAAGGCGGGCAAGGCCGGCAAGGCGGGCAAGACCGCCAAGAAGGGCCGCTCCAAGCTGGTCCTGCTCGGCGGCGGCCTCGTCGCCCTCGTCGGCGTGGCCTACGGCGCCGGACTGCTGATGAACCACTCCGACGTCCCCAAGGGCACCACCGTCCTCGGCGTCGACATCAGCGGCAGCCGCGACGACGCCGTCGCCAAGCTCCAGGCGGCCTTCGGCAAGCGCGCCGCCGCCCCGCTCCAGCTCAGCGCCGGCGGCAAGACGGTCGAGCTGAAGCCCGAGAAGGCCGGCCTGACCCTCGACAGCCAGACCACCGTGCGCAATGCCACCGGCAGCGACTACAACCCGGTCACCGTCATCGGCTCCCTGTTCGGGGTCGAGCGGACGGCCACCGCCGTCATGCCGGTCGACGAGGAGAAGCTGCGGGTGTCCCTCCAGGAGCTGGCCGGCGCCGCCGGCTCGGCCTCCGAGGGCACGATCAAGTTCGACACCGGCAAGGCCGTCGCCGTCCCCGGCAAGGCCGGTGAGGGCCTCGACGTCGACGGCTCCGTGGACAAGGTCACCAAGGCCTTCCGCGAGCTCGTCGCCAACGGCAAGGCGCCCACCGTCGTACTCCCCACCGCGGCCAAGGAGCCCACGGTCACCCAGGCCGAACTCGACCGGGCCATGAAGGAGTTCGCGGAGCCGGCCATGTCCGGCAACGCCACGGTCAAGGCGGGCGGCAAGTCCATCGCCTTCGGCGCCAAGTCCCTGCCGAAGATCCTCAGCATGTCCGCCGTGGACGGCCGCCTCGTCGAGAAGTACGACCTGGAGGCCCTGAAGGCCACCTACGGGAACACCTTCGACGGGGTCCTGATCACCCGCGGCACCGGCGCGAAGACCCCCGTCACCCCGCAGGACGTCGCGGGCGCCCTCGGCAGGGCCCTCATCGGCAAGACCGCCGCCGAACGGACCGTCACCATCGACACCAACGCGAACTGACGGACCCGTACGCAGGCCGCACGCACCGTACGAAGCCCCTTCCCGGCTCCCGGGAAGGGGCTTCGCGGTTTCACCGCACCCCGCCCCACCAGGCGTGTCACGCCGCCCGCATGACATCTGTCATGCGGCAGTCACGACGCGCGACACTGCCGCGCCCACCCCCCTGCGGGCGAACCTTGGGCCATGACGACGACGACCGCGGCACACCCCGCCGCCCCGGGACCCGCAGACGGCACCGGCGACACCGCCACCGTGGTGAGCTTCCGGAACGTGACGAAGAGCTACGGCCAGGTCAAGGCCGTCGACGGCCTCTCCCTCGCACTCCATCCGGGCGAGACCGTCGCCCTCCTCGGCCCCAACGGCGCCGGCAAGTCCTCCACCCTCGACCTGCTCCTGGGCCTGCGCCCCGCCGACTCCGGCACCGTCCGCCTCTTCGGCACCACCCCCCGCGAGGCCATCGCCTCCGGCCGGGTCGGCGCCATGCTCCAGAGCGGCGGCCTGATGGAGGACGTGACCGTACGCGAGCTCGTCACCCTCGGCTGCGCCCTCCACCCGCGCCCGTACCCGGTGGACGAGGTGCTCAGCCGCGCCGGCATACAGGAGATCGCCGGCCGGCTCGTCAACAAGCTCTCCGGCGGCCAGGAACAGCGCGTGCGCTTCGCCCTCGCCACCGCCGGCCACAACGACCTGATCGTCCTCGACGAACCGACCACCGGCATGGACGTCACCTCCCGCCAGGCCTTCTGGGCCACCATGCGGGAACAGGCCGCCCAGGGCCGCACGGTCCTGTTCGCCACCCACTACCTGGAAGAGGCCGACGCGATCGCCGACCGGGTCCTGGTCCTCAACAAGGGCCGGCTGCTCGCCGACGGCACCGCCGCCGAGATCAAGGCCAGGGCCGGCGCCCGCAAGATCGCCTTCGACCTCGACGGCCCCGTCGACGAAAAGGTCCTGCGCGCGCTGCCCGGACTGACCGCCTTCGACCTGACCGGCTCGACCGTGCGCCTCCAGTCGCGCGACGCCGACGCCACCGTCCGGGCCGTCTACGCGCTCGGGCTCTACCCCCGCAACCTGGAGGTCGCCGGCCTCGGCCTGGAACAGGCCTTCATCGCCCTCACCGAGGCCGAGGAGGCCACCCGATGACGAACACGGTCAGCACCGGCACCCTGCGCCTGGTCAAGCTGGAGATCTCCCGCGCCCTGCGCAACAAGAAGTACCTGTTCTTCACCGTCCTGTACCCGGCCGCCCTCTTCCTGATGCTCGGCGGCACCCTGGACGGCACCACGAAGGTCATGGGCACCGAACTGGCCATGCCCGCCTTCTACATGGTCGCCATGGCCTCCTTCGGCGCCCTGACCGCCGTCCTGATGGGCAACAGCGAGCGCATCGCCAAGGAACGCGAGAAGGGCTGGGTGCGCCAGCTGCGGCTGACCGCCCTGCCCGGACACGGGTACGTCCTCGCCAAGACCGCCAGCGCGGGCGTCCTGTCCCTGCCGTCCATCCTGGTCGTCTTCGCCGTCGCCGCGGCCGTCAAGGGCGTACGCTTCGACGCCTGGCAGTGGTTCGCCCTCACCGGCGCGATCTGGGCCGGCAGCCTCGTCTTCGCCGCGCTCGGCGTGGCCATCGGCTACCTCGCCAGCGGCGACAACGTCCGCCCGATCACGATGCTCTTCTACTTCGGCCTGTCCATCCTCGGCGGCCTGTGGATGCCCACCGCGAACTTCCCCCAGTGGCTGCGCGACATCTGCGAGTGGCTGCCGACCCACGCCTACGCGGGCCTCGGCCAGGCCATCGAGCTGGGCGGTGCGCCGCACGCGAAGGACGTGGCGATCCTCGCCGTGTACTTCGTACTGTTCACCGGTGCGGCCGCCTGGCTGTACCGCAAGGACTCCCTGAAGGCATGAACCCGTGGCGCTGACGCAGGACCCCGACGGCCTGAGCCGGATCGGCCAGGCACCGGAGAGCACCACCCACAAGGTGGTGAAGAGCCTGTGGATCGGCATCTGGCTCTTCTACCTCAGCGCGCCCGTCACCGACCTCGTGCGCGGCGGACACGGCACGGCCGCCCGGCTGCTCGGCGGCCTGGGCCTGCTGGCCTTCACCGGCTGGTACCTGGTGCTCGTGTTCCGCACCGCCAAGCTGATGCCGGTGGCGCGGGTCCTGGTCTCCCTGGCGGTGCTCGCCACCCAGGCCGCGGTGCTGTCGCTGACCCTGGGCCGCGAGTGGCTGGTGCTCTTCGTGTACGTGTCCATCTCCTCCGGCGCCGCGCTGCCCGGCGAGTACTCCCGCTGGACGGTGCCGGGCGCGACCGCGCTGCTGACGGCGGTGGCGTTCTCGGTGCCGGGCGGCGACGAGTACCTGGCCGGGCTGCTGGTCCCGGCGCTGATGGGCGGCTTCGCGATGGTCGGGGTCCGGGCCATGATCCGCACCACGACGGAGCTGCGCCAGGCCCGGGCCACGGTGGCGCAGCTCGCCGCCAACGAGGAACGCCTGCGGATGGCCCGCGACCTGCACGACCTGCTGGGCCACTCGCTGTCGCTGATCACCCTCAAGAGCGAGCTGGCGGGCCGCATGCTGCCCGGGCAGCCCGAGCGGGCCGCCCAGCAGGTGGCGGACATCGAGCGGGTCAGCCGGCAGGCGCTGGTCGACGTACGGGAGGCCGTGAGCGGCTACCGGCGGCCGACCCTGCCCGGCGAACTCGCCGGCGCCCGTACGGCACTGGCGGCGGCGGGCGTGACGGCGGACCTGCCGGCCGGCTTCGAGGACGGCTCGCTCCCGGAGGAGGCGGAGTCGGCGCTCGCCTGGTCGCTGCGCGAGGCGGTGACGAACGTGGTCCGGCACAGCGGGGCGCGGCGCTGCACGGTCACCCTGACCACCCGCCAGACCCTCGCGGGGGCGGTGGTCGAACTGGCGGTGTCCGACGACGGCACGGGCGGCGCCGCCGTCCCCGGCAACGGCCTGACGGGCCTGACGGAACGCCTGGAGGCCGTCGGCGGCACCCTGTCGGCGGGCCCGGCGGGCCGGGGCGGCACGTCCGGCTTCCGCCTGCTGGCGCGGGTCCCCCTAGGGAGTGTCGTCAAAGTAGCTCCGGCCGCCCGAAGGGCAGGCCCCACCGGCCAGGAGGGACTTCGACGACACGACCTAGGATCCGGGTCATGACCGACGTCAGCGCCGCCCCGATCCGGATCCTCCTGGCCGAGGACCAGTCGATGGTCCGGGAGGCCCTCGCCGCCCTCCTCGGGCTGGAGCCGGACATCGAGGTCCTGGCGCAGGTGGCGCGCGGCGACGAGGTCGTGGCGGCGGCCCGGTCCCACGACGTGAACGTCGCGCTGCTGGACATCGAGATGCCGGGCATGACGGGCATCGAGGCGGCGGCCGCGCTGCGCGCCTCCCTCCCCGACCTCAGGATCGTCATCCTGACCACCTTCGGCCGCCCCGGCTACCTCCGCGGGGCGATGGAGGCGGGCGCCTCGGCCTTCCTGGTCAAGGACGCCCCGGCCGCGCAACTCGCCGATGCGGTACGCCGCGTGCTGGCGGGCGAGCGCGTCATCGACCCCACCCTCGCGGCGGCGGCCCTGGCGGAGGGCGCGAACCCGCTGACCGACCGGGAACGGGAGGTGCTGCGGGCGGCGGAGTTCGGCGCGACGAACGCGGAGCTGGCGGCGCGGCTGTGCCTCTCGCAGGGCACGGTCCGCAACTACCTGTCGACGGCGATCCAGAAGCTGGCGGCCCGCAACCGCGCCGAAGCGGTCCGCACGGCCCGCGAGAAGGGCTGGCTCTAGCCCGCCCCTTTCCACGCACCGCTCGCGCGGTGCGTGGAAAGGGGGTCAGTTCAGCAGGGCGCGCGCCGAGACGGCCTCGGCGCGGATGCGGGACGCGGAGTCCGGGTCGATGGCATCCATGACCTGCGCGTACGCCTCCAGTTCGGTCGCGCCCTCGTGGAACGCGCCCCGTTCCACCAGCAGCCGCGCCCGCTCGTACCGCAGGGCCGCCGGGTGCGACGGCAGCAGCAGCGACAGGTCCAGCGCCCACAGCGCGACCCCCGAGTGCTCCGGCCGGGAGGAGGCCCAGACCCGGATGTTGTTCAGGATCCGCAGCACGATGTCCAGGGTCCGGGCGGGGGACTTCGGGGAGGACGCCAGTTCCGCCGGGCCCGCGCCCAGCGACGCGCCGCCCGCGAAGGGGTCCACCACCACCGACTCCTCAGGGTCCCCGAAGCCCACCACGAAGTGCCCCGGCAGCCCCAGCCCGTACACCGGCGCCCCCGCCCGCCGGGCCACCTCCAGCCACACCACCGAGAGGAGGATCGGCAGGCCCCGCCGGCGCCGCAGCACCTCGTGCAGCAGCGAGGACTCCAGCCGGTCGTAGTCGGCCGGGGTGCCGTGGAAGCCCATCCGGCCCCCGAGCAGCTCCGTCACCGCCGAGGCCCACGCCCGTGCACCCCGCAGCCCGTACGGCAGCATCCCCGCCAGCCGGTCCAGCTCGATCTCGGCCCAGTCCATGGCGCGTTCGTCCAGCTCCGGGTCCCCCTCCGCGGCCAGCAGCAGGCACAGCCGGGCCAGGTCCGGCCGCTCGGAGCGGGCTTCCGCCGCGAACTGCTCCCGCGTCGACGCGCTCACGCCGCCGCCCGGAAGTGGTGGTAGGCGTGGTGCGTGGTGAAGCCCATCCCGTCGTACAGGGCCCGGGCGGCCGGATTGTCCGCCTCCACCTGGAGCCACGCCGCCGACGCGCCCTCCTCCAGCGCCCGCCGGGCCAGGGCCGTCATCACCGCCCTCGCGAGCCCGCGCCGCCGGTGCTCCGGAGCGACCGTCACCGCGGCGAAGCCGGCCCAGCGGCCGTCCACGACGAGCCGCCCGATCGCCCGGCCGCCGCCCAGCGAGGCGAACCACACCGACGGCCCCTCCACCAGCACCCTCCGGGCCGGCTCCGGGTCCCGGACCCTGCCGTAGCGGGCGAGCCACTCCTCGTCCGGCTCGCGGGTGAGCCGTACGGCGTCCACGCCGTCCGCGTCGAGGTCGCCGACCGGGGCCAGGGCCCCGATGCGCACCTGCGCTGAGACCTCGTTCACCCAGCCGCGCCGTTCCAGCTCCGCGCAGAGCAGCTCCTGCGTCCCGGCGGCGCCCGTCGCGGCCTGCACATACGCCGGAAGGCCACGTTCCGCGTACCAGGAGGTCACCCGCTCGAGTGCTTCGCCGACGGGTATCCCGGGGTCGCCGAGGGCGAGTGCCGAGTTGGCCCGCCGGGTGAACCCCGCGGCCGCCCGCAGCGTCCACTCGCCGAGCGGCTCGCTCTCCAGCGGCTGCCAGGCCCGCGCGGTGATCCGCGCCAGCTCCTCGAAGGAGGCCGCGGGACCCCTGCGGCGGGCCGGCGCGGCGGGCACCGTCTTACCCGCCACCAGCGAGGATTCCGCGATGTGGACGGACACGCCGTCCTTGCGTGTGATCGTCAGCACACCCCCGGTCCAGGATGTGAGAACCCCGACCGTGTCCGCGAAGGAAGGGGCTGCGCTCCCGCCCTCCTCGACCCGTCGTACAGAGACTCGTTTACCCACGTCAGCCGGGGTGATACGGATCTCCAGCAGTCCACCGGCAGTGATTTCCACAGCTCTGTCCGCCCCTCCTGTTCGGATCGTGCCCGGGAACGGAGATACTAGGTGCGGGCATCGACGACGCCGCGCTCCCGCGCGAATGGACAGCCCTACCGAGGAGGAACGAGAGCGTGACCTACGTCATCGCGGAGCCTTGTGTCGACGTCAAGGACAAGGCATGCATCGAAGAGTGCCCCGTCGACTGCATCTACGAGGGCCAGCGGTCCTTGTACATCCACCCGGACGAGTGCGTCGACTGCGGCGCGTGTGAGCCGGTCTGCCCGGTCGAGGCCATCTTCTACGAGGACGACACCCCGGAGGAGTGGAAGGACTACTACAAGGCGAACGTCGAGTTCTTCGACGAGCTCGGTTCGCCCGGTGGCGCCTCCAAGCTCGGCCTGATCGAGCGCGACCACCCCTTCGTCGCCGCGCTGCCCGCCGACATCAACGCCGGCGAGCACTGACCGTTCTCGGCAGACGCGCCTCTCGGTCCCGTACGGCCCCGCTGCCGCGCGGGACCGAGCCGTTTCTCCGTACGACACAGCCCCCGCACCTCACAGAGAGCAGAGAGCACCGTGGCCGCAGTTTCCGACCGTCTTCCCGCCTTCCCCTGGGACAAGCTGGAGCCGTACAAGGCCACGGCGGCGGCCCACGCTGACGGCATCGTCGACCTGTCGGTCGGCACCCCCGTGGACCCGGTGCCGGAGCTGATCCGGCGCGCCCTGGTCGGCGCCGCGGACTCCCCGGGCTACCCGACGGTGTGGGGGACGCCCGCGCTGCGCGACGCGATCACCGGATGGCTGCGGGGCCGGCTCGGCGCGAGCGCCGCCGGACACCGCAACGTCCTGCCAGTGGTCGGCTCCAAGGAGCTGGTGGCCTGGCTGCCGACCCAGCTGGGCCTGGGCGCCGGCGACAAGGTGGCCTACCCGCGGCTCGCCTACCCGACGTACGAGGTCGGCGCGCGGCTGTGCGGCGCCGAGCCCGTGGTCTACGACGACCCGACGGAGCTGGACCCGGCGGGCGTGAAGCTGCTGTGGCTCAACTCCCCGTCGAACCCCACCGGGAAGGTCATCCCGAAGGAAGAGCTGGTCCGGATCGTCGCCTGGGCGCGCGAGCACGGGATCCTGGTCTTCAGCGACGAGTGCTACCTGGAGCTGGGCTGGGAGGCCGAGCCCGTCTCCGTCCTGCACGACGACGTGTGCGGGGGCTCGTACGAGGGCCTCGTCGCGGTCCACTCGCTCTCCAAGCGCTCCAACCTGGCCGGCTACCGGGCCGCGTTCATCGCCGGTGACGCGGCCGTGCTCGGCGAGCTGCTGGAGATCCGCAAGCACGGCGGCATGATGACCCCCGCCCCGGTCCAGGCGGCCACGGTGGCGGCGCTCGGCGACGACGCCCACGTCGAGGAGCAGCGCGGCCGCTACGCCGCCCGCCGCGAGGCGCTGCGCACGGCCCTGGAGGCGCACGGCTTCCGGATCGAGCACAGCGAGGCCAGCCTCTACCTGTGGGCGACCCGTGACGAGCCCTGCTGGGACACCGTCGCCCACCTCGCCGAGCTCGGCATCCTGGTGGCGCCGGGCGATTTCTACGGGGAGGCCGGCGCGCGCTTCGTCCGCGTCGCCTTCACCGCCACCGACGAGCGGGTCGCGGCCGCGGTCAAGCGCCTCGGCTGAGCGCGGGGACGCCGGGAACACCCGTAGGGGGTCGGGAGCACGCGCTCCCGACCCCCTCGGCGTTCTCGCGGTGACCGGAGGCCGGTGCCGGTGGTCAGCCGCCCAGCGGCAGGCCGCCGAGGGGCAGCTGGCCCACCGGCAGCTGCTCGGCGACCGGCAGGCCGCCCAGCATCTGGCCCGCGCCGGCCGCGCCGCCCACGACGTCGGAGGCGGGACCGGCGACGGGAGCGGCGGCCGGGAGGGCCTCGGTGGCGGTGTGCGCGGCGTCGGTGGCCGCGCCGGTGTCCGGCGCGGTGAGCGTGTTCAGCTTCGGCAGGGACTCCAGGCCCACGGCGTCGGCCGCGCTGGCGGCGCCTGCCGCACCGACCACGGGAGCGGTACCGGCTGCGAGGAGAAGCGCGGCGCGGGCGATCCGACGGGTCAGGGGGAGGGTCATGATGCTCCTAAGCGGTAGCGGCTGAGTACGCCCGTACAACCGCTCCCGGGGTGGGAGGAGTTGCGGACCCCCCGGGTAAAGGATCGGTAACGCATCGTTTAATCGGCTTCCGTGACAAGAGCACCGGACCCGCTCCCACCTGCGCTTCTGTCCGTACGCGGGCCGTACGGCCCGAAAGCCCGGACACCCCTCCCGGGTGACGGACCGTACGCCTGACCGCCCCCGCCAGGGCCGCCCGGCCGTTCGGCGGGCCGCTCAGTGGGCCGGGCGCGGGCCGCTCAGTGGGCCGTGGCGCGGGCCACGAAGATCCGTACCTCGCCCGGAGCCGCGTCGTGCGGGTCCCCGGCGCCGCCCTTGCGGCCGCCCTCCCCGCCCTTGCCCCGCCACGCGCCGCCGTCCCGGCCGGCGACCCAGGAGGAGCCGTCGTACGAGACGCGGACGATCCCCAGCTCCTTCGACCGGGCCACCGCCCAGTGGGCCATCGCCCGCCCCCGCCGTGCCTCGGCCGGGCCGCCGCCCTCCTTGAGCCGCAGGCCGACCTCCGCCTCGGAGACCGTGCCGGCCGGCTTCGAGCGGCCGGCCGCCGCGCCCGCCCGGCCCGCGCCCAGCGCCTCCCGGGCCTCCTTGCCGAAGGCCCGCGCGAGCTCCGCCCGCACCTTCTCCGGGTCGCCCGGCGCGGGCGCCGGGCCCGAGCAGGCCAACGAGGCCGGGATGCCGTTCTCGCCGAAGGCGGCCGTCAGGACCGCCGCGTCCGGCTCGTGCTTCGCGTACGCCTGCGGGAAGCCGCTGAGCTGCACCTTCTGCGCCGCCACCGTCAGCGGCAGCCGGGTGTAGCCCTTGATCTCCGCGAGCCGGTCGTAGAAGATCCCCGCCGAGTACACCGGGTCCATGATCTGCTGCGGCGTCCCCCAGCCCTGCGAGGGCCGCTGCTGGAAGAGCCCCAGCGAATCCCGGTCCCCGTGGTCGAGGTTGCGCAGCGCCGACTCCTGCATCGCCGTCGCCAGCGCGATGGTCACCGCGCGGTCCGGCAGGCCCTTGGAGATGCCGACCGCCGCTATCGTCGCCGCGTTCGCCGCCTGCTCATGGGTCATCTCGTACGTCTGGACGGTCCCCGCACCCGCGGTGCCCGCCCCGGTGGCCGAAGCCGTGCAGTAGGCGGGACCGCTGTTGGAGGCGCGCTGCACGAGGAAGTACCCGATCACCGCGAGCAGGACGGCCAGGCCCACGGCCTTGCGGAACGGCCGGCGGCGGCGGGGGCGGGGGCGATCGGTCTCGGACACGCGGCCCACCGTACTTGAGGCCGATATACCGTCCACCGGCCGGACGCTCCAGCTTCCCGCCCATCCCGGGGCGTTAGGGTCAGTTCCATGCCCGAATCCGAGCTGGACCTCACCCTGGACGCTGCCGAGCTGACCGCCCGGCTCGTCGACATCCCCTCCGTGAGCGGCGACGAGAAGGTGATCGCCGACCTCGTGGAAGACGCGCTGCGCGCCCTCCCGCACCTGACCGTCGACCGCCTCGGCAACAACGTCGTCGCCCGTACGCACCTCGGCCGCGCCGAGCGCGTCGTCCTCGCCGGCCACCTCGACACCGTGCCGATCGCCGACAACGTCCCGTCCCGCCTGGACGAGAACGACGTCCTGTGGGGCTGCGGCACGACGGACATGAAGTCCGGGGTCGCCGTGCAGCTGAGGATCGCGGCGACCGTCCCCGAGCCGAACCGCGACCTCACCTTCGTCTTCTACGACCAGGAAGAGGTCGCCGCCGACCTCAACGGCCTCGGCAAGGTCGCGGCGGCCCACCCCGACTGGCTGACCGGCGACTTCGCCGTGCTGCTGGAGCCCTCCAACGCCGAGGTCGAGGGCGGCTGCCAGGGCACCCTGCGCGTGCTGCTGCGCACCGAGGGCGAGCGCGCCCACTCCGCGCGCAGCTGGATGGGTTCCAACGCCATCCACTCCGCGAGCCCGATCCTGGCGAAGCTGGCCGCGTACGAGCCCCGCAAGCCGGTCATCGACGGCCTGGAGTACCACGAGGGCCTCAACGCCGTCCGCATCGAGGGCGGCGTCGCCAACAACGTCATCCCGGACGCCTGCACGGTGACCGTGAACTTCCGCTACGCCCCCGACCGCAGCGAGGCCGAGGCGCTGGCCCACGTACGGGAGGTCTTCGCGGACTGCGGCGTCGCCGAGTTCGTGGTCGACGACTCCTCGGGCGGCGCCCTGCCGGGCCTGTCCCACCCGGCGGCGGCGGCCTTCATGGAGGCGGTCGGCGGCCGGCCGATGCCCAAGTTCGGCTGGACGGACGTCTCCCGCTTCAGCGCGCTCGGCGTCCCCGCGGTCAACTACGGCCCGGGCGACGCGCTGCTGGCCCACAAGGTCGACGAGCGCGTCGAGACGAAGGCGATCCTGCACTGCGAGGAACGACTCCGCGCCTGGCTGACCTCGTAAATTCCTCTTCCGGCCACCTTCGTGCGCCTACCCTGATCCAACGATCAGCAGGAGGGAGCACATCATGGGCAACCCCGGCAATCCCGACAGGTCTGCACGTCGTCGGCCCGAGGAACAACAGCTCGGGCCGGTGCTGCGCAGGCGGGGCCAGGTGCAGGCCGGCAGTACGACGGACCAGCGGCTGCTGGACTCGGCCGGACCCTCCGAGTGGGTGCACACCGATCCCTGGCGGGTCCTGCGCATCCAGTCGGAGTTCATCGAGGGCTTCGGCACGCTGGCGGAGCTGCCGCCCGCGATCAGCGTGTTCGGCTCGGCCCGCACGCCGGCGGACTCACCGGAGTACGAAGCCGGCGTGCGGATCGGCAGCGCGCTCGTCGACGCCGGCTTCGCCGTCATCACCGGCGGCGGCCCGGGCGCGATGGAGGCGGCCAACAAGGGCGCCCGCGAGGCGAACGGGATCTCCGTCGGCCTGGGCATCGAGCTCCCCTTCGAGCAGGGGCTCAACCAGCACGTCGACCTCGGGCTGAACTTCCGGTACTTCTTCGTCCGCAAGACGATGTTCGTGAAGTACAGCCAGGGGTTCGTGGTGCTGCCGGGCGGACTGGGCACCCTGGACGAGATGTTCGAGGCGCTGACCCTGGTCCAGACGCAGAAGATCACCAGGTTCCCCATCGTGCTCTTCGGCACGGAGTACTGGGGCGGGCTGATCGACTGGCTGCGCAACACGGTCATCGCCCAGGGCAAGGCCTCGGAGAAGGACCTCTACCTCTTCCACGTCACGGACGACGTCGACGAGGCCATCGCGCTGGTGACCAAGGAAGTCGGCAAGTAGCGGCTCGGTCCGCGCCGCCCGGGCCCCGGGCGGCGCGGCCGTCAGGCGAGTCCGCGGCGGGCGACGGCCGGCGGGCGGTGGCCCTGGATCGAGCGGACCATGTCCAGGACCTGCTTGGTCTCCGCGACCTCGTGGACGCGGTAGACCTGCGCGCCGAGCCACGCCGAGACGGCGGTGGTCGCCAGGGTGCCCAGCAGGCGCTCCTTGACCGGCCTGTCGAGGGTCTCGCCGACGAAGTCCTTGTTGGACAGGGAGACCAGCACCGGCCAACCGGTTTCGGTCATCTCCGCGAGGCGGCGGGTGGCCTCCAGTGAATGCCGGGTGTTCTTCCCGAAGTCGTGGCCCGGATCGATCATGATCGACTCCCGGGGCACGCCGAGGGCCGCGGCCCGCTCCGCGAGCCCGACCGTGACGCGCAGGATGTCCTCCATCACGTCCTCGTACGAGGTCCGGTGCGGCCGCGTGCGCGGCTCGACCCCGCCGGCGTGGGTGCAGACGATCCCCGCACCGTGGCGCGCGGCGACCTCCGCCAGCTGCGGGTCCACCCCGCCCCACGCGTCGTTCAGCAGGTCCGCCCCCGCCTGGCAGACGGCCTCGCCGACCTCGTGCCGCCAGGTGTCGACGCTGATCACCACGTCCGGGTGGCGGCGGCGCACCTCCGCCACGAAGCCGACCGTGCGCCGGACCTCCTCGGCCGCGTCCACGTGCTCGCCCGGGCCCGCCTTGACCCCGCCGATGTCGATGATCGCCGCGCCCTCGGCCACCGCCCGCTCCACCCGGTCGAGGGCGGGCTCGTCGCGGAAGGTCGCGCCCTGGTCGTAGAAGGAGTCCGGGGTGCGGTTGACGATGGCCATGATCACCGGCTCGTGGGTGTCGAACTCGCGCCTGCCCAGTCGCAGCATCCTGCTCTTTCCTCCTTCGGCGACCCTCGCGCCTCGTCTGCGACCTTAACCTGGTGGCCGGAGTCTCTCAGGGGAGTTGATCGTGTTCTGGTTCTTGCTGATCGCGCTGGTCGTGGTCGTGGCCGCGGTCACCCTCGCGGTGATCGGCTCGGGCGCGGAGGCCGTGCTGCCGGAGGCCGAGCCGGACCGGGTGGCCGACGCGCTGCCGGAGAGCCGGCCGGTGGTACGGGCCGACATCGACGCCCTGCGGCTGCCGGTCGCGCCGCGCGGCTACCGGATGGCCGAGGTGGACGACGTACTGGACCGGCTCGCGGCCGAGCTGGCCGAGCGGGACGCGCGGATCGCGGAGCTGACGGCGGCGCGGAACCCGGCCCCGGCGGAGCGGGTCGACCTCACCAAGGACGAGCGGTGAGCGGCGCCGGGCTGCTGGCGGGCCCGGACGGCGGGCTGCGCTGCCCGTGGGGGCTGTCCACGGCGGACTACGTCGTCTACCACGACACCGAGTGGGGCAGGCCCGTCCACGGCGACGACGCGCTGTACGAGCGGCTGTGCCTGGAGGCGTTCCAGTCCGGGCTGTCCTGGCTGACGATCCTGCGCAGGCGCGAGGGGTTCCGCAAGGCCTTCGCGGACTTCGAGATCGCCGCCGTCGCCCGGTTCGGCCCGGCCGACGCCGAGCGGCTGCTGGCCGACGAGGGGATCATCCGCAACCGGGCCAAGATCGAGGCCACCCTCGCCAACGCGAAGGTCCTGGCCGGCTGGCGGCCGGGGGAGCTGGACGAGCTGATCTGGTCCCACGCCCCCGAGGAGCCGGGCCGGGCCCCGAGGAGCACCGCCGACGTGCCGGCGGTGACCCCGGAGTCCACGGCCCTGGCCAAGGCCTTGCGGAAGGCGGGCATCCGCTTCGTCGGGCCGACCACGGCCTACGCCCTGATGCAGGCCTGCGGCCTCGTCAACGACCACCTCGCGGGCTGCGTCTCCCGCGAGGGGTGAGGCGTCAGCGGCCGAGGTACTGCGGCGGCTGCTTCGAGAGGAAGGCCTGGACGGCGATGGCGTGGTCCTCGGAGGCCCCCGCGCGGGTCTGCAGGACGTCCTCGCGCTCCAGGGCGTCGGAGAGGGAGTGGGAGGCCCCGTACGCGAGGGACTCCTTCAGCGCCGCGTAGGCCACCGTCGGGCCCGAGGCGAGGGTACGGGCCACCGCCTCGGCCTCGGCGTGCAGCGAGTCCGAGGGGACCAGGCGGTTCGCGATGCCCAGCTCCCGGGCCTCCTGCGCCTTGACGGAGCGGGGGAACAGCAGCAGGTCGGAGGCGCGCGACGCACCGATCAGGCGGGGCAGGGTCCAGGACACCCCGGAGTCGGCGGTCAGGGCGACCCCCGCGAAGGAGGTGTTGAAGGAGGCCGTGTCGGCGACGACGCGGAAGTCCGCCGCCAGGGCGAAGCCGAAGCCGGCCCCGGCCGCGACGCCGTTGACCCCGGCCACCACCGGCTTGGGCATCTCCGTCAGCGCCCGCACGATGGGGTTGTAGTGCTCGGAGACCGTGCTCATCGTGAGCCGGGATCCGCTCTCGCGGTCCGCCGCCAGGTTCCCGACGTGCTCCCTGAGGTCCTGGCCCACGCAGAAGGCCCGGTTCCCGGCGGCGGTGAGCAGGACCGCCCGTACGGCGGTGTCGGCGGCCGCCGCCCGGACCGCGTCGCGCAGGGCGACCTTGGCCTCGGTGTTCATGGCGTTCATGGCGTCCGGCCGGTTGATGGTGATGGTCGCGAGCCCGTCGCTCACTTCGTAGAGCACGCTGTCGGCCATGGCGGGGGTCCCCCTTCGTCGCGGGCTTGGCTACCGGCCGGTACCGGCCGGTGCAAGGGCCAGCATGGCGGACGGGACCGGGGGCGGTCATGTGATGTGCGTCCTACAAAGCGGAGCCCTTCCCCCGGGGGCAGCGGCGAAGTATCGCAGGCGGATCCCCGAAATGAGTGGTTTTGGCCGAGCGCGTTGCGCAAGCGTTCCCCGCTGATGTTGGTCATCGGGTCCTGACATGCGGGATAATGGCTGGGAAGCAATGTGTTCGATGCCGGGTACTAGGCGCCTGAACGGGGCCGTCGGCTGACGATGAGCTGGTTTCAGGAAGGGGAACGAGCATGGCGGCCATGAAGCCGCGGACGGGCGACGGCCCGCTCGAGGTCACCAAGGAGGGGCGAGGCATCGTCATGCGCGTACCGCTCGAGGGCGGCGGTCGGCTTGTCGTCGAGCTGACGCCGGACGAGGCGGACGCCCTGGGTGACGCCCTGAAGAAGGTCGTCGGCTGAGCCTCGGCCCCACCAGATCTTCACCCCGCCCCCGCCGCCACCGCGGCGGGGGCGGCGTTGTTTCGCGCCTGCCCCGGCCCCGGCGGCCATCCGGCTCCGGTACGGCCCGGGCCGCGGTTTTTGCGCGCCGGGGCTAGCGCCGCACCGCGCACAGCAGCCCGTCGCCCACCGGGAGGAGGGCGGACTCCAGGGCCGGGCTCTCGCGGACGCTGCGCAGCAGTTCGCGGACCCGCAGGACCTCCGCCTGCTGGGCGGTGGAGTCGACGGTGCGGCCGTCCGTGAAGACCCCCTCGAAGCACACCAGCCCGCCGGGTCGCAGCAGCCGCAACGATTCGGCGAGGTAGTCCAGCGACTCGGTCGGGTCGCCGTCGCAGAAGACCAGGTCGTATCCGCCGTCCGCGAGCCGCGGGAGCACGTCCAGCGCCCGGCCGGGGATGAAGCGCGCCCGGTTGCCCGCGAAGCCGGCCGCGCGGAAGGCCTGGCGGGCGAAGGCCTGCCGGTCCGGCTCGGGGTCCACGGTGGTCAGTACCCCGTCCGGCCGCATCCCGTGCAGCAGGTGGATCCCCGAGACGCCGGTCCCGGTGCCGATCTCGGCGACGGCCTTGGCGTCCGCGGTGGCGGCGAGCAGGCGCAGCGCGGCCCCGGTGCCGGGGGACACGGACCGCAGGCCCGCTTCCCTGGACCGGTCTCGGGCCCATCGCAGAGCGTCGTCCTCGGCGACAAACGCGTCGGCGAACGCCCAGCTCGTCTGCCGGTTGCCGCTAATGACCCTCTCCTGTCCCCATAGTTGGCGCAACGGTGACTGTATCCGCTGACGTCGGGAACCCGCAGATGGGACCGGGCGTTGGGAGGGTGAGAGGCGGGATAGAGGGGACGGCTGCGGGCAGATCGGCGGTCCGGACCCCCAGGCCCGTGCAAAGTTACTGCAAAAAAGCTTATCCAGAGCTGACGGGAGGGGTGGCTATGGTAGGGACTCCGCTGGACACCACCAGAGCCGACAGGGGAGGTGCGGCTGCGCCTGTGGATCGTGGCGGCGTCCTCAGACGTCTCTTCTGGTCGGCGGGTGAGCCGAAATCCGTGACCTACACCGCTGACCGTTTCCACACCGCCCACAACGCCCACACCGCGACCACCGCGACCACCGCGACCTTTGCCGCCGATGCGGGCTCCCCGGCGTGGACCCCTCCCACCTGGGAGGAGATCGTCAGCACGCACAGCGCGCGGGTGTACCGCCTCGCCTACCGCCTGACGGGCAACCAGCACGACGCGGAGGACCTGACCCAGGAGGTCTTCGTCCGCGTCTTCCGCTCGCTGTCCACGTACACGCCGGGCACCTTCGAGGGCTGGCTGCACCGCATCACCACCAACCTGTTCCTGGACATGGTGCGCCGCAAGCAGCGCATCCGCTTCGACGCGCTCGGCGACGACGCCGCCGAGCGGCTGCCGAGCCGTGAACCGTCCCCCCAGCAGGTCCTGCACGACACGCACTTCGACGCCGACGTGCAGCAGGCGCTGGACACCCTCGCGCCCGAGTTCCGTGCGGCCGTGGTGCTCTGCGACATCGAGGGCCTGTCGTACGAGGAGATCGCCGCGACCCTCGGCGTGAAGCTCGGCACCGTCCGCAGCCGGATCCACCGGGGCCGCTCGCACCTGCGCAAGGCGCTCAAGCACCGCTCTCCCGCGGCCCGCGCCGAGCAGCGCGCGCTCGCGGGCGTGGCGGTGGGTGCGCCGGGCACCGGGGGAGAGGGCGGCCCCGAGTGAGCGGAGCCAGTCCTTCCCCCGCGGAGCAGCACCTGGGCGACCGGCTCGCCGCCCTGGTGGACGGGGAACTGAAGCACGACGCGCGCGAGCGGGTGCTGGCGCACCTGGCGACCTGCCCCAAGTGCAAGGCCGAGGCCGATGCGCAGCGCCGGCTGAAGACGATGTTCGTGGAGAGCGCCCCGCCGCCGCTGTCCGCCGGGCTGCTGGCCCGGCTCCAGGGGCTGCCGGGGGCGGGTCCCGAGGGACCTGCCGGGCCGGGCGGCGGACCGGGGGCTCCGCTCGCGCCCCCGGCTCCGGGCGCCGACCCCTTCTCCTCGTTCCGGTACGCGCCCGCGGCCGCCCCGAGCGAGGGTTTCCGTATCCATGAGGTGGGCCGTCCCAGACGCCGGTTCGCCTTCGTGGCGGCGGGAGCCGTGTCGCTGGCCGCGATCGCGCTCGGCGGCTCGCTGCCGCTGGACGGGATCGAGCCGAACGCGCGAGGCGATGCGCCGGCCACCCGGCCCGGATCCGCCGTGCCGCTGACCGACGCCTTCGTCCGCGACCGGGAGCCGACCCCGGGCGTGCCGGCCGGCCCGGTCCCGGTGGGGCAGCTGCCGACGGCCGCCTCCTCGGCCCCGGCGACGGCGCAGCCGGTCTCGCTCTCCCGCTGACCCGGGCCCCGAGGGGCCCGGGCACCTGGTTGAATCTGCGGCACACGCGCCGCCCCGCGGTGCGCCAGGCCCAGCGGGGGAGCGCCCATGTCCGACAGTCAGCACAACGGTCCGGCTCCGCGGTGGTGGAGCCGGCCCGCCGGCACCCCGGAGGCGGCGGCCGCGGAGCCCGGAGAGGTCCCCGCGGCCCCCGCCCTCGACTCCGGCTCCGCCTCCGCGACGCCCCAGGCCGGCCCGCGCTACGACCCCTGGTCCGCCGCCCCGCTCCAGGTCGTGGACCACGGCAGGGCGCGCGGAGGCCCGGCCCTGTGGCAGCTGGCGGTCCTCGGCGCCGTGATCGCCCTCCTCGCGGGCTGCGCCGGCGGCTACCTCGGCATCCTCGCCGAGCGGCGCACCGGCACCCGCCTGGAGCTCCCGCAGGCCGCCGCCGACGACAAGGGCCGGGCCCCCGACAGCGTGGCCGGCATCGCGGCGACCGCACTGCCCGGCGTGGTCACCCTGCACGTCAGCGGGGGCGGCGGCAGCGGCACCGGAACAGGCTTCGTCCTGGACGGGCAGGGCCACATCCTGACGAACAACCACGTCGTCGCCGACGCCCGGGACATAACGGTCACCTTTAGCACCGGCGAGAGCGTCTCCGCCGAGCTGGTCGGCCGCGACGGCGGCTACGACCTGGCCGTGGTGAAGGTCAACGGCGTCCGCGGCCTGCGCCCGCTGGCGCTCGGCAACTCCGAGAACGTCCGGGTCGGCGACCCGGTGGTGGCCATCGGCGCCCCCTTCGACCTCTCCAACACCGTCACCTCGGGCATCATCAGCGCCACCGGCCGCCCCATCACCGCCGGCGGCGAGAAGCGCGACGGCAGCGACATCAGCTACGTCGACGCCCTCCAGACCGACGCCCCCATCAACCCCGGCAACTCCGGCGGCCCGCTCCTCGACGCCCACGCCCACGTGATCGGCATCAACAGCGCCATCCGCGGAGCAGACAAGGGCGAGGACGGCGACGACCCCACCCGCCAGAGCGGCAGCATCGGCCTCGGCTTCGCCATCCCCGTCAACCAGGGCAAGCGCGTCGCCGAGGAACTCATCCGCACCGGCCGCGCCACCCACCCCGTCATCGGCGTCACCCTGGACATGGAGTACAACGGCGACGGAGCCAGGGTCGACGCCAAGGGCGAGGGCGGCAAGCCCTCCGTGGTGGCCGACGGGCCCGGCGCCCACGCCGGGATCAGGCCGGGCGACGTGATCACGAAGGTGGACGGCGTACGCGTGCACGGGGGCGACGAGCTGATCATCAAGATCAGGGCCCACCGGCCCGGCGACCGCCTCGGCCTGACCGTGCTGCGCGACGGCAAGGAGCGCACGCTGGACGTCGTCCTCGGCTCGGCGAGCGGCTCCTGAGACGGGCCGTCCCCACACGAATACCGGATGACGCCCGGGTGAATCCGTGAACGGTCCCGCACCGGCGTAGGGGCGGGCAAGGAACGCCGGGTACCGTTGACCGGGCCGGAAGTGGAGAGAGCCGAGGAGCGGCAAGGTGTTCAACGACATAGGCGCACTCGAGCTGGTCACGATCGTGGTGCTCGCCATCCTCGTCTTCGGCCCGGACAAGCTGCCGAAGGTGATCCAGGACGTCTCGGGCTTCATCCGCAAGATCCGTGCGTTCTCGGACAGCGCCAAGCAGGACATCCGCTCGGAACTGGGCCCCGAGTTCAAGGACTTCGAGTTCGAGGACCTGAACCCGAAGACCTTCATCCGCAAGCAGCTGACCGAGAACGAGGACCTCCAGGAGCTGCGCACCAGCTTCGACCTCCGCAAGGAGCTGAACGAGGTCACCGACGCGGTCAACAGCCGGGAGGGCGGACCGGCCCCGGCCTCCGCCACGCCGTCCGCCACGCCCGCCGGCGGGACCGGTCCGGACCTGCTGAAGAAGCCCGCCGCACCGGCCCAGGAGGCGCGTACGCCCTTCGACGCCGACGCCACCTGAGCCGCAGCCTGCCCCTCGATCCCGGGCCGGATGGCTATCCTCCATCTGTCCGGACCCAGGCCGCCCGCGGAGGGGTCCCCCAGCGCAGCGCGGGGGAGGGCCGTTCCGGACCCCACGGAACGAGAGGCCGCCCATGGAGACGACGAGCACCGGCCGCGTAGGCGTACGCCCTGCCGAAGCCCCTGAAGACGCACCGCCACCCGGGCTGACCGAGCCCCCGGACCATACCGCCGAGGCCGCCCCCGGCCAGGCCCCCGAGACCGCCGCGCCCGTCCCGTCGGCCCGCCGGGGGGCGGCGGGATACCTGAAGGCCGACTTCCCCTGGTACGGGCTGGACGGGGCCTTCACCGGCCCCCGCTGGCTCATGCAGGTCGGCACCGGCGCCGACGGCACCGTCCAGCACGGCTCCACCGGCCACGGCGACGAGCCCTCCGCCCGGGGCGAGATCGCCACCGGCGAGAAGGACCGCTTCGCGGTGGTGATCACCGTCGCCGGAAACCCGCTGCGCCGCAGCGCTGACGGCACCGGCGTCCTGGAGGCCACCTCGGTCGCCTCGGCGGCCTGGCTGGCCGGCTCGGGGCTGCTGACCTACAGCTGGCCGCCGCAGATGGACCACACCCGGCGCGACGACTGGCTGGACCAGCAGACCGAGGCCGCCTGGGAACTCGCCGACGACCTCGCGGGGCCGGACTGGTCGACGCTGTCGCTGCCGGTGGACGGGGAGCCGACGCCGTTCCACTACCGGGAGTCGGAGTTCGGGTGGGTGCTCGCCGGATCCACCGCCAGCGGGGTGCACCTCGGAGCGTACGGGCGGGGGATGAGCGCCTACGGGCTCGGGTTCTCCGCGATCGCCGACCTGGCGGCGTACGAGTAGACCGGGACCCGGGGACGGGAAAGGGGGCACCGCCGGCCCGGCGGTGCCCCCTCCCGAGCGGGCGGCCGGGCCGCCCGCGTCCTCGCGTCAGAACTTGTTGCGCGGGGTGATCCCCAGGGACATGCCCGACAGGCCGCGGGCGCGGCCGCCCAGCTTGCCCGCGATCGCGCGCAGCGCCGCGCCCGCCGGGGAGTCCGGGTCGGACAGGACGACCGGCTTGCCGTCGTCGCCGCCCTCGCGCAGCCGCACGTCGATCGGGATCGAGCCGAGCACCGGCACCGTCGCGCCGACCGTCTTGGTCAGGCCGTCGGCGACCTTCTGCCCGCCGCCCGAACCGAACACGTCCACCATCTCGTCGCAGTGCGGGCACGGCAGGCCCGACATGTTCTCCACGACGCCCACGATCTTCTGGTGGGTCTGCACCGCGATCGAACCGGCCCGCTCCGCGACCTCCGCGGCGGCCTGCTGCGGGGTGGTCACCACGAGGATCTCGGCGTTCGGCACCAGCTGCGCCACGGAGATCGCGATGTCGCCCGTACCCGGGGGCAGGTCCAGCAGCAGCACGTCCAGGTCGCCCCAGAACACGTCGGCCAGGAACTGCTGGAGCGCCCGGTGCAGCATCGGGCCGCGCCACACCACCGGGGCGTTGCCCGGGGTGAACATGCCGATGGAGATGACCTTCACGCCGTTCGCGGACGGCGGCATGATCATGTTCTCGACCTGGGTGGGCTTGCCGTCCACGCCGAGCATCCGCGGCACGCTGTGGCCGTAGATGTCTGCGTCGACCACGCCGACCTTCAGGCCGTCGGCGGCCATCGCCGCGGCCAGGTTGACCGTGACGGAGGACTTGCCGACGCCGCCCTTGCCGGAGGCGACCGCGTAGACGCGGGTCAGCGAACCCGGCTTCGCGAAGGGCACCTCGCGCTCGGCGGTGCCGCCGCGCAGCGTCGCCGCCAGCTCCTTGCGCTGCTCGTCGCTCATCACGTCGAGGGTGACGGCGACGGAGCCGACGCCCGGGACCTTCTCGACGGCCTCGGTGACGTTCTTGGTGATGGTCTCGCGCATGGGACAGCCCGACACCGTCAGGTAGACCGTGACGGCGACGGCGCCGCCCTCGCCGATCTCCACCGATTTGACCATGCCGAGCTCGGTGATCGGCCGGTGGATCTCGGGGTCGTTGACCGTCGCCAGCGCGTCCAGGATCGCGTCCTGCTCCGGCACGGCGGCGGAGGGTGTCTCGGTAGCCATGCCCCCGATGGTACGGCTCGGCAGCAGGGCTCAGGTAAGCCGATCAGCGGTCGCCTTCGTCACTTTCACCGGGGAACAGCCGCCGCTCGTCCATCTCCTTGATCAGGTCCTGGAACTCCGATCGGATCCAGTCGCGGGTGGCGACCTCGCCCAGACCCATCCGCAGCGCCGCGATCTCCCGCGTCAGGTACTCCGTGTCGGCGATGGAGCGCTCGTTCTGCTTGCGGTCCTGCTCCAGGTTCACCCGGTCCCGGTCGTCCTGCCGGTTCTGCGCGAGCAGGATCAGCGGGGCCGCGTACGAGGCCTGGAGGGACAGCATCAGCGTCAGGAAGATGAACGGGTACCGGTCGAAGCGCAGGTGGTCGGGCGCGAAGATGTTCCACAGCACCCACAGCACGATGACCAGGGTCATCCAGACGATGAACCGGCCCGTGCCGAGGAACCGGGCGACCCGCTCCGACAGCCGCCCGAAGGCCTCCGGGTCGTACTCGGGCAGCAGCCTGCGGCGCGCCGGCCGCGGCTGGTCGAGCCGTACGCGCGAACGCGTCAGCGCGCTCGCGCCCGCCGGGGCAGCCCCCCGCCCCCGTTCGGCGGAACGGTCCGTCCGCTCGTTGCGCAGCCGCTCCGCCGCCTCCTCCAGCCGCTCCGACAGACCCTCCCGGGCCTGCTCGCGCCGCTCCCGGCGCCGTTCGCGCGCCGCATCGCCGCGCCCGCGCTCAGTGCCCACGCAGGGCCTCCTCGGAGTGGAAGTCCGTCTCCCGCCAGTCGTCGGGCAGCAGGTGGTCCAGGACGTCGTCGACGGTGACCGCGCCCAGCAGCGAGCCGCTCTCGTCGACGACGGGCGCCGCGACCATGTTGTACGCGGCCAGGTAGCTCGTCACCGCGGGCAGCGAGGCGTCCGGCCGCAACGGCGGCAGGTCCGCGTCCACCAGCGAGCTGACCAGGGTGAACGGGGGGTCGCGCAGCAGCCGCTGGAAGTGCACCGTCCCCAGGTACTTGCCCGTCGGCGTCTCGTCCGGCGGCCGGCAGACGTAGACCTGCGCCGCCAGCGCCGGCGACAGGTCCGACTTGCGCACCCGGGCCAGCGCGTCGGCGACGGTGGCGTCCGGGCGCAGCACGATCGGCTCGGTGGTCATCAGACCGCCCGCGGTGTTCTCCTCGTACGACAGCAGGCGCCGCACGTCGGCCGCGTCGTCCGGCTGCATCAGCGTCAGCAGCCGCTCCTTCTCCTCCTCCGGCAGCTCGGAGAGCAGGTCGGCCGCGTCGTCCGGGTCCATCGCCTCCAGGACGTCGGCGGCGCGCTCCTCCTTCAGCTTGCCGAGGATCTCCACCTGGTCGTCCTCGGGCAGCTCCTCCAGGACGTCCGCGAGCCGGTCGTCGTCCAGGGCGTTGGCCACCTCGGCGCGCCGCTTCGGCGTCAGGTGGTGCAGGACGTTCGCCAGGTCCGCCGGGCGCATCTGTTCGAAGGTCGCGACCAGGTTCTCGGCGCCCTGGCCCTCCTCCTCCAGGGAGAAGCCGGTGACCGCCGACCACTCCACGGTCAGCGTCTCGCCGCGCCGCCGCAGCGCGCCGCCCTTGCCCTTGCGTACGAAGATCCGGTCGATCTCCCAGTCGCGGCGGGCAGGCAGCTGCTGGATGGCCACGTCCAGGACGGTGACCTCCTCGCCGGTGGCGCCCAGGCGCACCCGCCGGTCCAGCAGTTCGCCGAGGACCAGCCGCTCGGTGGGGCGCTGCTCGAAGCGCCGCATGTTGACGACGCCGGTGGTGATGACCTGGCCGGACTCCACGCCCGTCACCCGGGTCATGGGCAGGAAGATCCGCCGCCGGCTGACCACCTCGACCACCAGGCCCAGCAGCCGCGGCGGGCGGCCGCCGACCCGCAGCATCGCGACGAGGTCGCGGACCCGGCCGACCTGGTCGCCGTTGGGGTCGAAGACGGGCACACCCGACAGATGTGAGACGAAGATCCGCGGGGCGCCTGCAACCATCCGTGCGCCTCCTAGAGCGTCCGTCAACCGTCATGCCGTGCCTCAGGCTAGCCCGTGACGGCGGAAGGCGTCCTGGTGGGGCCGTCCGCCCGGGGTGTGTCCGGGGGTCCGCCGGGGCCCGACCCACGGGCGGGTACGCTGCCTGCTGCCCGCAGACCCCCGACGAGAGGCATCCGCCCGTGACCGCCCACACCCCCGCAGTACGGCTGCGACGGGCAGCCTTCATCGGCGCCCTGTGCGCGGGCCTCGCCGTCGCCGGGACGGGCTGCGCGGAGAAGACGGACCCGGACAAGGGCACCAACGGGGTCGGCAAGCTCGGCGCCGACAAGATCGAGGGCCAGGCGAAGGCGGCCGCCACCGCGGCGAACTCCGTCCACCTCTCCGGCACGCTCGTCACCGGCGGCAAAACCTTCACCCTCGACATGCGGCTGAAGGCGGACGGCGGCTCCGGCGAGGTGAAGTCGGCGCAGGACACCTTCCAGCTGCTGCGGGTCGGCGAGCAGCTCTACCTGAAGGCCAGCGCCGCCTTCTGGGGGAAGTCCGACTCCGCCGGCAAGCTCGGCGACAAATACGTCAAGGTGCCCGAGGGGGACCCCTCCTACAAGCAGTTCCGCGGGTTCACCGACATGCACGTCCTGCTGGACGGACTGCTCGGCCTCCAGGGCAAGCTCAGCAAGGGCGCCTACACCACGGTCGGGCACACCCGGGCGGTACCGGTCTCGGCGGACGCGGGCAAGGGCGGCAAGCTGACGGTGTCCCTGGAGGGGACCCCGTACCCGCTGCTGATGGAACGCGCGGGCGGCGCGGGCCGCGTGGAGCTGTTCGAGTGGGGCAAGCCCTTCCCGCTGGAGGCACCCGCGCAGGACCAGACCGTGGACTACGGCAGCCAGCTGCCCAGCACCAAGGACGGCAAGGGCGCCGGCCCCTCCGCCGGCCCGGCCCCCTCGAAGTCCTCCGGCCAGGGCTCCGACCCGGCCACGGGCTGACCGTACGGGCCCGGTCTCAGCCCTTCGCCCTCTTCCGCTTCAGCAGCAGCTTCGGCAGGGCCGCCGGAACCGGCCGGCGGGTGACGGCCGGGGAGCCCAGGGGCTGCGCGGCCAGCGAACCGGACGGCAGCTGCCCGGCCACCGCCACCGGCTCCAGCCGCAGCAGCCGGCACTCGCGGGCCCAGCGCCGCGTCATCTCCTCCGAGTCGGGTGCGTTCAGCCGCTTGCCCTTCAGCTCGGACACGGCGGCCTCCCACGGCTCACTGCCGGGCATGAGTTCCCGTACGGCCGCGGTCCACGCCACGAGACGACCGCCCTTGTCCTTGCTGCGTACGGTCACCTCCGCCGAGGAGCCGTCGGGGAGCCCGGGGAAGGGCTGCTCGCCGGGCCCGTCGCCGAGCACGTGCGCGGCGCCGTCCACCCAGGCGTGCCACAGGGCCCGGTCGGCACCGCTGCCGCGGACCCAGATCAGGCCGGACTTCTTGGAGGCCTCCTCGACGAGGGCCAGGTCGAGTGCGCTGAGAGTCATGCGCACAGGGTAGGCGGTGGCCGCCCGCAGACGGCGCCCGGCCGCTACAGCCAGCCGTTGCGGCGCAGGGTCCGGTGGATGGCGAAGCAGCTCCCGACGATGGCGGCCATCACCAGCGGATAGCCGTAGCGCCAGTGCAGCTCCGGCATGTGCTCGAAGTTCATCCCGTACACGCCGCAGATCATCGTGGGCACGGCGATGATCGCCGCCCAGGAGGTGATCTTGCGCATGTCCTCGTTCTGCGCGACCGAGGCCTGGGCCAGGTTCGCCTGGAGGATGGAGTTCAGCAGCTCGTCGAAGCCGATGACCTGCTCGTGCACCCGGGCGAGGTGGTCGGCGACGTCCCGGAAGTACTTCTGGATGTCGGGGTCCACCAGCCGCATGGGCCGCTCGCTCAGCAGCTCCATCGGCCGCAGCAGCGGCGAGACCGCCCGCTTGAACTCCAGCACCTCGCGCTTGAGCTGGTAGATGCGGCCCGCGTCACCGCCCCGGGCGACCCCCTTGGCGGGAGCGGCGAACACCGCGCTCTCCACCTCGTCGATGTCGTCCTGCACGGCCGCCGCGACCGCGATGTAACCGTCGACCACGTGGTCGGCGATGGAGTGAAGCACCGCCGAGGGACCCCGCGAGAGCAGCTCCGGGTCGTCCTGGAGGCGGTGGCGCAGGCTCCGCAGGGAGCCCTGGCCGCCGTGCCGGACGGTGATGACGAAGTCGGGGCCCGTGAAGCACATCACCTCACCGGTCTCCACCACCTCGCTGGTGGCGGTCAGTTCGGCGTGCTCGACGTAGTGGATCGTCTTGAAGACGGTGAAGAGGGTCTCGTCGTAGCGCTCCAGCTTCGGCCGCTGGTGCGCGTGCACCGCGTCCTCCACGGCGAGGGGGTGCAGACCGAAGGTGGCGGCGATCCCGGCGAACTCCGCCTCGGTCGGCTCGTGCAGGCCGATCCACGCGAAGCCGCCGTCGTCGCGGACCCGCCGCAGCGCCTCATGCGGCGTCAGGCAGACCGAGCCCTCCACGCGCCGGCCTTCGCGGTAGACGGCGCAGTCCACCACCGCGCTGCTGGCGGACGGGTCGCGGGTGGTGTCGTAGCCGGGCTGTGCCGGGGTGGACCTGCGCAGTGCCGGACGGACGGCGGCACGGAGGTAGGGCAGCATCGACATGGCAGGCTCCTTCTCGCGCACGGCCGTGGGCCGTACGGGTGGGAGGCCCCCTGTGGCCGGGGGCGGGCAGCCCGGGACCGACGGAGGGAAACAGGACGGGAGGACGAAGTTCTGCCGTCGCTCTTCTGCTGATCAGAAGATCAAAGGAGGCGGGAGCCGCCCTTGACGGACGCCGAAGAGCGATTGGTACTGCACGATCGACTTCGGTCCATCGCAGCCCCACCTCCTCCGGCCGGTCCCCCGTGGGGGACGTCCTGTCGCCGAGAGCCCTGAAACAACGCTTCTGCGTGCGGCCCCGACCAGCTGTCAACACTATCAGCCGACGGATGGTCAGGGGCCGCCCTTTACCCGCCGGATAGGAGTTCTATGCTCGCTCCATGGCAGAAATTCTGGCCCTCGTCGAAGCCCGGCTGCGCAGCGCGCTCGGCGAACCCGACGCCCGCGCCTCCGTCACCTTCCTGGGCACCGACCGCATCGAGGTCCTCCGCTTCACCGAGGGCGACCTCGTGCGGTACGCGACCCTCGGCATGTCCGCCCACCCCATGACCGACCCGACCGCGGTCGTCGCCGATCCGGTGCGCGGCCCGCGCGCCGAACTGGTGCTGACCGTACGGGCCGGACTGGCCCCCACCGACAAGCTGCTGCGGCCGCTCGCGGTACTGGCGGCCTCCCCGATGGTCGAAGGGCTCGTCGTGGCCCCCGGCGCCTCGCTCGACGTGGGCGAACCGCTCTGGGACGGGGCGCCGTTCACCTCCGTCCTCGTCGCGGAGCCCGGCGGACTGGTCGAGGACCTGGAACTGGACGAGCCCCTGGACCCCGTCCGCTTCCTGCCGCTGCTCCCCATGACGGCGAACGAGGCGGCCTGGAAGCGGGTGCACGGCGCGGCCGCGCTCCAGGAACGCTGGCTCGCGCGCGGGACGGATCTGCGGGACCCTCTGCGTACGGCCGTCGCACTGGACTGAGCCCGGACGGGTGATCGCGTCTTGACGACGCCCCGGGCGGGGAGGAGCGTGCTTCATATGAGGGGCGAACCGAGTTGCCCGAAGTGCGGTGGCCGGGTGCGCGCACCCGGCCTCTTCTCCGACTCCTGGCAGTGCGCGGCGCACGGCGCCGTCCACCCGCTACAGCCCGTGATCCCGCCCAGCGTCGAGGGGCTGGAGGTGGTCGTCAACCGGGCGAACGTGCCGGTCTGGATGCCGTGGCCGCTGCCGGTCGGGTGGCTCTTCACCGGGGTCGCCAGCGCCGGGGACGACCGCAGCGGCGGCCGGGCCACCGCCGTGGCCTGCACGGGCCCCGGCCCCCTGGGCGGCCTCGGGGAGCTGCTGCTGATCGCGGAGGAGCTCGGCGTCGGCCTCGGCTCCCGCTTCGCCGGCATCGACGCCCCCGACCCCGGCCCGTACATCGACGTCGCGTCCGCGCCCCACGCCAAGGTCGTCGCCGCGGGCCGCCCGACGCCGCTCTGGCACGTCTCGAACGCCCCGGACGACCGGGCCGTCTTCGCGGGGGAGGCGCGGGGCCTGTGGCTGTGGGCCATCGTCTGGCCGGAACAGTCGGGCCTCCTGATGTACGACGAGCTGGTCCTGACGGACCTCCGCGACGCGGGCTCGGAGGTCGAGCTCCTCCCGTGCGGGGCGCTGAGCCCGCGGATCATGGGGTAGGGGGCGCGTACGCGGTTTGCGGCGCGGGCCCGCCATCTCCCCCTCGAGGAGTGGGGGCCGGACGGTGTTCGCCCACCCGCCTCCCCGGGTGCGGGCCGGTGGGGGGTGAGCGGTATCCCCTCGGACCGCATCACAGCCGGTTTGGGGGTTTCCCGTCAGTCCCATCGTCATTCCGTGTCGGGCCGGTCCCTCAAGGGCGCTCCTTCGTCGCGTCGCTTCGCGATGGCCTTCGGCCACCCTTGACCGACCGACCCGCCCCGGAAAGCCGAAAGACTGCCGGGAAGCCCCCAAAAGAACGGTCACGGGGCAGGAGCGGCAGGGGCGGCCTCGTCAGCGATGAGACGAGGGACCGGGGGCATGGCCTGCCGGGCATCCGAGCCCCCTGTACCACCCCCAGGGTCGGGGCCCGGCCCAACCCGCACCAAACAGCGACCAGAGTGAGGCAAGGAGCCCCCAGGTGCGACAGATCGCTACGCGCTCCTCCTGTTTCAGCGTCCGACGACCGCCCGTGGCTGATGCCCGCACCCAAAGTTGTCCTGGAGTGCGACTTCGACGCCTAGTGGCGAGGAAGCCGGACTGACGCGCGAGGGCTGTCTGCGGTGTCAGCTAGGGTGCGCGAATGATATTCGGACGTGGCCGGTTTCGCGCTGTCCTCGGGACCTTCGAGGCAGCCGTACATGCTCAGGACGCCGACGAGGCAGAGCGTGCCTTCGAGCGGCTGACGCGCGGTTTTGGCAAGGCGGCAGACGCTGAGCTGCAGGCGGCTGGGCCTCGGCTTTCCGCCCTGCTCGGGCAGCTGCCGCCCGGGCCGCGAGCAGTCGTGGCCGTGCTGACCGGGGCATGTGTCGAACGGGGTGCCGACCCGTTGGCCTGTGCTCCCGCCGTGTTCGCGGGCGCCCGGGACGCCTTCGAGCAGGCGGCCGTCTTCTGCGAGCGATGGGCGGCTCAGGGTAGGGGCGAGTTGCCCGACCACGAGGGCGAGGGCCTGGAGGAGGCCGACTTCGAGCGGATCGGCTTCGAGCCCGTCGTAGCCTGGCAGTCGCTGCCACAGTTCGAAATGGCCTGTGTGGCCATGCTCAATTCCCCCCGGGTACGCCGCGAGGTCCCCGGTCGCGAGGAGTTGGCCGCCGCCGTCGCGCGGGTGGCGGAGCTGTCGGGTGAGCCGTTCAAGTGTCTTACGTACGCACTCGCGGTCCTCGACGACGAGCCGTTCGTCGTGCTCGATCGCGCCACAGGCGCCGGCTTCGCGCTGCGCGCCTCCGGCGTCGGCGACAACTTCCAGCTGCACACGCTCCTTGCCGATGCCCTGATCGGCCGTGGCCTCGTGCAGGGAGAGGCGCCATCGGGTGAGGCGGTCGCCTGCTGCCGCGACCAGGCCGGGATGGTGCCGACCACGGGTTCCTTCAACCTGGTCGGCGCCGACGGTGAGTGGATCTGGAACGAGGGCAAACCGGCGGACATCCCCGTCGTGGACGGCGTCCGGCTCGTGGTCCTCGACCCGCCCGCGTACCAACGGAGCTGGCCCGCCGGCCGCTTCTTCCCCGGGATGACCGGCGAGGTCGTCTACGATCACGCCCTCGCGCCGGAGGAGTCGGCGGCTCTGCTCGCCCGAGTGGCCCAACCCATCCGCTGACGCGGAGACCGATCCGATGCGTCCGTCCGCTACCTCCAGCGCTCTGATCAACGTTCGGTGCGGGTATCAGCCACGGGCGGTCGTCGGACGCCGAGACCGGAGAAGCGCGTAGCGATCTGTCGCGGACGGGGGCTGCTCGCCTCGCTCTGGTCGCTGTTTGGTGCGTGTGGGGCCCGCCCCAGCGCCGACCGCTGCATGGGGCTCGGATGCCCGGGCGGGTCATGGCCCCTGGCCCCTCGTCTCGTCCCTGAGGGACCCGCTCTGTGATGTGTGCCCGGTGACCGTTCCTTCGGGGGCTTCCTGGCAGTCTTTCGGCTTTCCGGGGCGGGGCGGTCGGTCAAGGGTTGAGCGCAGCGAAATCGCGAAGCGACGCGACGAAGGAGCGCCCTTGAGGGACCGGCCCGAACCGGAATGACGATGGGACTGACGGGAAACCCCCGAACCAGCCCTGAGACCGCCCGAGGGGATACCGCTCACCTCCCACCGGCAACCGCCGACCCCCGCCCGGCGGGACCGGTTCACTGCCCCGTGGGCGGTACCCTGGAGTGTCCCCCGTCCGCGTGAACTCTGGAGTCCGGCTGTGCGCATCGACCTGCACGCCCACTCCACCGCTTCCGACGGCACCGACACCCCCGCCGAGCTGGTGCGCAACGCCGCCGCCGCCGGGCTGGACGTGGTCGCGCTGACCGACCACGACACCGTCGGGGGATACGCCGAGGCCATCGCCGCGCTGCCGGCCGGGCTGACGCTGGTCACCGGCGCCGAGCTGTCCTGCCGCCTCGACGGCGTCGGGCTGCACATGCTGGCGTACCTCTTCGATCCCGAGGAGCCCGAGCTCGCCCGCGAGCGGGAGCTCGTACGGGACGACCGGACCCCCCGCGCCCAGTCCATGGTGGGCAAGCTCCAGGCGCTGGGCGTGGACATCACCTGGGAGCAGGTGGCCCGCATCGCGGGGAACGGTTCCGTCGGCCGCCCGCACATCGCGACCGCCATGGTCGAGCTGGGCGTCGTCCCCACCGTGTCCGACGCGTTCACCTCGGACTGGCTCGCCGACGGCGGCCGCGCGTACGCGGAGAAGCACGAGCTCGACCCCTTCGACGCGATCCGCCTCGTCAAGGCGGCCGGCGGGGTCACCGTCTTCGCGCACCCCGCCGCCGTCAAGCGCGGCGCCTGCGTGCCCGAGTCCGCGATAGCCGCCCTCGCGGCCGCCGGCCTCGACGGCATCGAGGTGGACCACATGGACCACGACACCGCCACCCGCGCCCGGCTGCGCGGACTGGCCGGGGACCTCGGACTGCTGACGACCGGCTCCAGCGACTACCACGGCAGCCGCAAGACCTGTCGTCTCGGGGAGTACACGACCGACCCCGAGATCTACGGCGAGATCACGCGTCGCGCGGCGGGGGCCTTCCCCGTGCCCGGCGCCGGCGGAGACGCCCGCGCGTAAGCGCCGCGCTCCACCCGCCCCCCTCCCGTTTTGGTAACACCCCTCACTGCAAGGCATCACTGTGTTTGATTTCGCCGTCTTCGGATCCCTTTTTCTTACGCTTTTTGTGATTATGGACCCCCCGGGGATCACGCCGATCTTCCTCGCCCTGACCTCCGGCCGTCCCGCGAAGGTGCAGCGCCGCATGGCCTGGCAGGCCGTCTGCGTGGCCTTCGGGGTGATCGCCGTCTTCGGCATCTGCGGCCAGCAGATCCTGGACTACCTGCACGTGTCCGTGCCGGCGCTGATGATCGCGGGTGGCCTGCTGCTCCTGCTGATCGCGCTGGACCTGCTCACCGGCAAGACCGACGAGCCCAAGCAGACCAAGGACGTCAACGTCGCCCTGGTCCCGCTGGGCATGCCGCTGCTGGCCGGTCCGGGTGCGATCGTGTCCGTGATCCTGGCGGTGCAGAAGGCCGACGGGTTCAGCGGCCAGGTCTCGGTGTGGGCGGCCATCGCCGCCATGCACGTGGTGCTGTGGCTGACCATGCGCTACTCGCTGGTGATCATCCGGGTCATCAAGGACGGCGGCGTCGTCCTCGTCACCCGGCTCGCGGGCATGATGCTGTCGGCCATCGCCGTCCAGCAGATCATCAACGGCGTCCTCCAGGTCATCCGCAGCGCCTGAGGCCCGCCGAGCGCGCACATGCGAACGCCCCCGCACCGGCTCGGTGCGGGGGCGTTTCGGGAAGCATCAGGAGGACGCACTCTCGGCCGGTCGGATCAGGATGCGCTGGCCGATCGAGGCCGCCTGCTGCACGATCCGGTTGACGGAGGCCGCGTCCACGACGGTGCTGTCCACGGCGGTTCCGTCGACATCGTCCAGGCGCAGAATCTCGAAGCGCACGGCTTCTCCCTTCGTCGGTGTTCTCCTTGCACAGGGTTCAACGGAGGACACACCAGAAACATTCCCTACGCTAAGGAAATTTTTTCCCTGGCTAACTACCGCCCGTGCGCCGACTCCCAGAAGCCCACCAGTGCACCCGCCGTGACCTGCGGGTTCTCCGCGTTCGGGGAGTGCTCCGCCCCCTCCACCACCACCCGGGAAGCAGCCAGCCGGACGGCCATCTCGTCCATGAGCGGCACCGGCCAGGCGTAGTCCACCACCCCGGACAGCACCAGCTTCGGCAGCGGGACCGCCGCCAGCTCCGCCACCCGGTCGGGCTCCGAGATCAGCACCCGCCCGGTGGCGATCAGCTGCTCGGGGACGGTGGCCAGCCAGCGCTCGCGCAGGAACGCAGTCAGCTCCGGCGAGTCGGCCGCGGAGTCCGGCGCGTCCTGGGCCCGCATGGCCGCCCACACCGCCGGCATGTCCTCCCGCAGCGCCTCCAGGGCCGCGACCAGCAGCTTCGTACGAGCCTGCTGCTCCTGCGCGATCGCGGCGGGCCCGCTGCTCATCAGGGTGAGAGAGGCGAAGGGCGCGGCGTCGCGCAGCACCGCGGCACGCGAGATCAGCCCGCCGAGGGAGTGGCCGACCAGGTGCAGCGGCCCCCCGCCCAGCGCTTCGGCCTGCGCCAGCACATCGCGGGCCAGCTCCTCCAGCCCGTACGCGGCCTCCTCGCGCGGGCCGGGGGTCTCGTACTGGCCGCGCCCGTCGACGGCGACCGCCCGGTAGCCGGCCGCGGCGAGCGGCTCCAGCAGGGCGATGAAGTCCTCCTTGCTGCCGGTGAACCCGGGGACCAGCAGAGCCGTCCCGCGCACGGGCTCGCCCGCCTCGTGCACGGCGAAGGCGCCGCGGGCGGTGGCCAGGCGGTACGCGCGGGCGGCGGGCGGCAGGGTGAGGCGCGGCGGCTTGCTCATGGGCCGAGGTTACCGGTCCGTAGGTCCGGGTACGAGGACGGCCCCGGCCCCCTCGAAAGGGGACCGGGGCCGTCGTACGGGCGTGCGCCCGGCCGGGTCAGCGGAACCGGCGGGTCGTCCTGACCGGCTCGGCCACCGGGGCCATCTGGAAGTCCGGCTCCGCCGCGGCGGGGGCGGCGGCCGCCTTGCGGGTCCGGGTCCGCCGCGCCGGGGCGGGGGCGTCGGCGACGACGCCGCGCACCACGTCGGGGATCGGGGTCGGCGCGGCCTTGCGGGTCGGGACCCGGCGCGGCTTGACCGGGGCCGCCTCGGCGGCCGGGGCCTCGGCCACGGGGGCCTCGACGGCGGCGGCGGCCTTGCGGGTCCGCGTCCGCTTCGGCTTGACCGGGGCCTCCTCGGCCACGGGGGCCTCGGGGGTCTCCTCGATCACGGGGGCCTCAGCGGCGGGGGCCTCGGCCACGGGGGCCTCGACGGCGGCGGCGGCCTTGCGGGTCCGCGTCCGCTTCGGCTTGACCGGGGCCTCCTCGACCACGGCCGGGGCCTCGACCGCGGCCGGAGCCTCGACGACGGCGGCGTCGGCCACGGCGGCCTCGGCGACGGCCACGGCGGCCTCGGCGACGGCCGAAGCGGTCACCCGGGTCCGGCGGCGGCGCGGCCGGCGCGTCTCGTCCTCGGCCGGAGCGGCCACGGCCGCCACGGCGGGAGCCCCGGTGGTGGGCGCCACGGCCGCGGTCTCGGTCTCGGACTCGGCGCCCAGCTCGGTACCGCCACGGGTGCGGCGGCGCTGGCGCGGCGTACGGGTGCGCGCGGGACGCTCCTCGGTCACCACGGCGGCAGCGGCGGCGCCGCCGCGTCCACCGCGGCCGCCACGGCCGCCGGTCTCGCCCAGGTCCTCGAGGTCCTCGGCCTTCAGGCCGGCCCGCGTGCGCTCGGCGCGCGGCAGGACGCCCTTGGTGCCGGCCGGGATGTTCATCTGCTCGTACAGGTGCGGCGACGTGGAGTACGTCTCCACCGGGTCGTGGAAGTCCAGCTCCAGCGCCTTGTTGATCAGCTGCCAGCGCGGGATGTCGTCCCAGTCGACCAGGGTGACGGCGATGCCCTTGTTGCCCGCGCGGCCGGTGCGGCCCACGCGGTGCAGGAAGGTCTTCTCGTCCTCCGGCGTCTGGTAGTTGATGACGTGGGTCACGCCCTCGACGTCGATGCCGCGCGCGGCGACGTCGGTGCACACCAGCACGTCGACCTTGCCGTTGCGGAACGCGCGCAGCGCCTGCTCGCGGGCGCCCTGGCCCAGGTCGCCGTGGACAGCGCCCGAGGCGAAGCCGCGCTTCTCCAGCTGCTCCGCGATGTCGGCCGCCGTGCGCTTGGTCCGGCAGAAGATCATGGCGAGGCCACGGCCCTCGGCCTGCAGGATGCGGGAGACGAGCTCCGGCTTGTCCATGTTGTGGGCGCGGAAGACGTGCTGCGTGATGTTGGCGACGGTCGCGCCCTCGCCGTCCTCGGAGACGGCGCGGATGTGCGTCGGCTGCGACATGTAACGGCGGGCCAGGCCGATGACCGCGCCCGGCATGGTCGCCGAGAACAGCATCGTCTGACGCTTGGGGGGCAGGTACCCCATGATCTTCTCGACGTCGGGCAGGAAGCCCAGGTCGAGCATCTCGTCGGCCTCGTCCAGGACGAGGGCCTTGACGCGGGACAGGTCGAGCTTCTTCTGCCCGGCGAGGTCCAGCAGGCGGCCCGGGGTGCCGACGATCACGTCGACGCCCTTCTTGAGCGCCTCGACCTGCGGCTCGTACGCGCGGCCGCCGTATATGGCGAGGACGCGGACGTTGCGGACCTTGCCCGCGGTCAGCAGGTCGTTGGTGACCTGGGTGCACAGCTCGCGGGTCGGAACCACCACGAGGGCCTGCGGAGCGTCGGTCAGCTGCTCGGGCTTGGCCCGGCCGGCCTCGACGTCCGCGGGGACGACGACCCGCTCCAGCAGCGGAAGGCCGAAACCGAGCGTCTTGCCGGTTCCGGTCTTGGCCTGGCCGATGACGTCCGAGCCGGAGAGGGCTACGGGGAGGGTCATCTCCTGGATGGGGAAGGGGGAAACGATGCCGACGGCTTCGAGGGCCTCGGCCGTCTCGGGGAAGATCCCGAGGTCACGGAACGTAGTCAGGGTGCTGCCTCTTCTGTGAGACGCGGCGCGAGGCGGCGAGGGGGTCCTACCGTGCCGGGCTTGCAGTACTGCGCCCACGTTCGGGCGAGTCGTACAGAGCTGCGCGGGACCACTGGCCTTCGCTCAAGCGCTTCTGCCGCTGAGGGGGCCCCTCGTGCGGGCAGGTACGCATGGACGTACCACCACACCGAGGGCGGTCGGTTGGAGCCGATCGGGCCACCGACCGGGCATCCTCATTCGGATGGCCCGCCGAGTATCCGGCAGGCGCATTACCACTGTACCCCGGAATCGCGCAGCTGTGTCGGGTGAATTCACCGGGTAGGCGTGTTTACACGCACGGGCACCGTTCAGGTGTGGTGACTTGTGCGCCCTTTCGGCGGGCTATTGTGCGGAGCATGTCGACCGTAGAAAACGCATCTCCCGCCGACGAGAACGCCCCGGAACCGGCGCAGGGCATCGCCGCCCAGGACTGGGCCACGGCCTCCGCGTCCCCGCAGTACCGGGCCGCCGTCGTGGACCTGCTCGGCGCGCTGGCCTACGGGGAGCTGGCGGCCTTCGAGCGCCTCGCGGAGGACGCGAAGCTCGCGCCGACGCTGGGTGACAAGGCCGAGCTGGCCAAGATGGCCTCCGCCGAATTCCACCACTTCGAGCGGCTGCGGGACCGGCTCGCGGCCATCGACGCCGAGCCGACCGCCGCGATGGAGCCCTTCGCGAAGGGCGTGGACGACTTCCACCGCCAGACCGCCCCCTCGGACTGGCTGGAGGGCCTGGTCAAGGCGTACGTCGGCGACTCGATCGCCAGCGACTTCTACCGGGAGGTCGCCACCCACCTCGACACCGACACCCGCGCCCTGGTCGTCGGCGTCCTCGACGACACCGGCCACGGCGGCTTCGCCGTCGAGAAGGTCCGCGCCGCCATCGAGGCCGACCCGCGCTGCGGCGGCCGGCTCGCGCTGTGGGCCCGCCGGCTGATGGGCGAGGCGCTCTCCCAGGCACAGCGGGTGGTCGCCGAGCGCGACGCGCTGTCCACCATGCTGGTCGGCGGTGTCGACGGGATGGCGGCCGGCTTCGACCTGGCGGCCGTCGGCGAGATGTTCACGCGGATCACGAAGGCGCACACCAAGCGCATGGCGGCCCTCGGCCTCGCCGCCTGACGTCCTCCCGCGGCGGACGAACGCTCGCGCCCCGCTCCAGCGCGGCGCGAGCGTCAGTCATCCCCCCGACGAGAGCGAAAACGGAGCGCGCCGGGGAGACCTCCGCGAACCGGCCGCGGGACGCAGCAGCAGGGACAGCACGACGGCGGACACACCGGCCCCGCCCAGCAGGGTCGCGAACAGGCTGTTGTGCCCCGGGCCCAGCGACATGTGGGTCAGGTACGCCCCGAACAAGGCGCCGGCCACCCCGCTGACCAGGACCGTTCTGGTGGAGGGCAGCCGCTTCGCGAGTTTCCGCGAGGCCGCTCCGGCCAGAGCGAGGCCCAGCAGACCGGAGCCGAGCGCCTCCATCAGCAGCATCTGGTCACTCCCATGCGTCAGGGCAATCGGGGTCACAGCGCTCCTACCCGAAGCGGAAGAAAGGGAAACGGCCCGGCGGATCCATCCGCCGGGCCGTTCGCCTTCGCTTCACGGTGCCTCGAAGAGCGTCAGAGCGCCGCCCCGAAACCGACCTTGCGCACGCTCGGCTCGCCCAGGTCGACGTACGACAGGCGGTCGGACGGCACGAGGACCTTGCGGCCCTTGACGTCGGTCAGGCTCAGCAGCGGCGCCGTGCCGGACAGCGCGGCGGCCACGATGGCCTCCAGCTCCTCGGCGCTCAGGTCGCTCTCCAGCACGATCTCCCGGGGTGCGTGCTGCACGCCGATCTTGACCTCCACGGCTTTGTCCCTCCGACGGTCCGGTTCGCGCGATCAGCCGCGCCGTACCCGGTCCACATTAGCCCGGAGAGGGGACACGATCGGCTCGCGGCGGACACGCTCGCAGCGAACAGCCGCCGGTCAGGCCTCCGAGCCGTGCAGCGGGAAACCGGCGATGCCGCGCCACGCCAGCGACGTCAGCAGCCCCACCGCCGTGTCACGGGCGACCGGGCTCTCACTGGACAGCCAGTACCGGGCCACCACCTGCGAGACCCCGCCGAGGCCCACGGCCAGCAGCATCGACTCGTCCTTCGAGAGGCCCGTGTCCTCGGCGATGACGTCCGAGATCGCCTCCGCGCACTGGAGCGAGACCCGGTCGACGCGCTCGCGCACCGCCGGCTCGTTCGTCAGGTCCGACTCGAAGACCAGCCGGAACGCGCCGCCCTCGTCCTCCACGTACGCGAAGTAGGCGTCCATCGTCGCCGCCACGCGCAGCTTGTTGTCGCTCGTGGACTCCAGCGCCCCGCGCACCGACTGCAGCAGGTGCTCGCAGTGCTGGTCCAGCAGCGCCAGGTAGAGGTCGAGCTTGCCGGGGAAGTGCTGGTACAGCACCGGCTTGCTGACGCCGGCCCGCTCGGCGATGTCGTCCATCGCCGCTGCGTGGTAGCCCTGCGCGACGAACACCTCCTGGGCCGCGCCCAGCAGCTGGTTGCGCCGGGCACGGCGCGGCAGTCGCGTGCCCCGCGGACGCGCTGCCTCGGTCTGCTCGATGGCTGTCACGCCGCCTCCCACTTTCTCTAAGAACACAGTGCGCTCTGCGCCGCGCCGCCATCGTACTTTTCGGTAACCGAATCTGGTGGGTTCGAGCCGAGTTTTCTCGCGGTACGGACCACCCGGACATACGCCTGACACGCTGGTCAGGGGCCGTCGGAGCGACTAGCGGTAGTCCTCCTCGTCCAGGGGGACCACCCGGGCCTGCTCCGCGGCGTCCGCCTCGGGCGCCTCGTCCGGATCCAGGCCGACGAGCGGGTCGTCCTCCTGCGGCTGGATCTCGGTGTGCTGCTCGGCGGCATCCGCCTCCGGAGCCTCGCTTCCGAGGCCTTCCCGGATCTTCTCCCGGAAGCTGTCCGGTTCCGCAGGATCGACAGTCATCGCGCTCCCCTCGCCTTCGCTCGTACTCACTACGAGACTAGGAGGATCGGGCAGGCACCGCCAGGCGGTCTTGTGACCGCCGACACAAGAGAACACCAGGGGCCGGGCGTGATCCTCTCGTAACATTGGCCCATGTCTTCGACCGAGCCGCCGGGCGTACGGTCCACCGCCGGAGCGGCCCCCCAGGCGGGCGCCGTACGGGTGGCCGAAGGGGAGCAGCTGCGCACCGTCGCGCTGCCGGGCCTCGAGATGAACGTACGCGTCCGGCCACCGCTGCGGGAGGGGCTGCCGCCCGCGCTGTTCGTCCACGGACTCGGCGGTTCCTCCCAGAACTGGTCGGACCTCATGCGGCACCTGGCCGACACCGTCGACGGCGAGGCCCTGGACCTGCCCGGATTCGGCTGGTCCCCGCCGCCCGCCGACCGGGACTACTCGGTGACCGCGCTCGCCCGCGCCGTCATCCGGCACCTCGACGCCGCCGGGCGTGGGCCCGTGCACCTCTTCGGCAACTCGCTCGGCGGGGCCGTCTCCACCCGCGTCGCCGCCGTCCGGCCCGATCTGGTGCGCACCCTGACGCTGGTCTCGCCCGCGCTGCCCGAGCTGCGCGTGCAGCGGTCGGCCGTGCCCACCGCCCTGCTGGCCCTGCCGGGCGTCGCCGCCCTCTTCGGGCGGCTCACGCGCGACCTGACGGCCGAACGGCGCACCCGGGGAGTGACGGACCTCTGTTACGGAGACCCCTCACGGGTGACGGCGGAGGGCTTCCAGGCCGCCGTCGAGGAGATGGAGCGGCGCATGGCCCTCCCCTACTTCTGGGACGCGATGACCCGCTCCTCCCGCGGGATCGTCGACGCCTACACCCTCGGCGGCCAGCACGGACTGTGGCGGCAGGCGCAGCGCGTGCTCGCGCCGACCCTGCTGGTCTACGGCGGCCGCGACCTCCTGGTCTCGTACCGTATGGCGCGCAAGGCCGCCGCGGCCTTCCGCGGCTCGCGGCTGCTGTGCCTGCCCGAGGCCGGGCACGTGGCGATGATGGAGTACCCAGACGTCGTGGCGGTGGCCTTCCGGGACCTGCTGCGCGACACCACCGGCCGGGAAACCGGCCGAAGTACCGAGAACGGCAAGGGCTGAGGACGTGGGACGACATAGTCGCAAGGCCCCCATCGCGGCCCGCCCGCAGCCGGAGCCGCAGCCGGAGCCCGAGCCGCTGCCGCCCTCCGGCCGGCAGGAGTACGCGGCCGGCCCCTACGGCGACGGCCTGTACGCGCCGGACCCGTACGAGCCGGCCCCGCAGGGGGCCCGCCGGTACGAGGCCGGCCCCCGCGAGGGCGGCCCCCGCGCGCCCGCCCCGCGCGCCGCACGTCCGTACGAGCCGGCCCCGCGGGCACCCCGCCCGTACGGGGCCGACCCGTACGAGCCCCCGCCCCGCGCCGAGCCCACCGGCCGGCGCCGGGCCCCCGAGCCCACCGTCGTCCACCAGGGGTACGCGCCCTCCGCCCGCCCGGTGCGCCCCGGCGGCCACCCCGAGCAGCGCGAGGACGGCGGCGCCCGGGGCACCGCCCCGGCCCCGCCGCCCGCCGCCGTGTACGGGGACTGGCGCGGAACCCCCGCGGCCGGCTCCCCCCGGGCAGCCGAGCCCCTCCCGCCGCGCGACCCCCTCACCACGACCGGCTCGCACCGCCGTGTCCCCGGGCCCCGGCGGCCCGAGGAGCCCGCCGCCGCGGGCGGGGGCCGCGGCACGAGGATCCGTACGTACACCGGGATGGCCGCGGCGGCCGTCACCACCGTGCTTGCCGTCGTCGTCGCCGGGCAGGTCGCCGCCGACAGCGACTCCGACACCGCCGCCACCCGCGCCGCCGGCGACGACGTCCCCGCACGCACCCAGGCCGACCGGTCGCCGGCCTCCCGCTCCGACGGCCGCGCCACCCCCAACGTCCCCGCGGCCCCGGCCGCGCAGCCGGCGACGTTCGAGCAGCAGATGGCGCAGCAGCTGCCGGTCGACGCGAAGCTCACCGGGCCGGGCACCTTCGACACGGTGCCCGGTATCGCCAAGGCCCCGGGGAAGGGGAAGCGGGTGCGCTACCGGGTCGACGTGGAGCAGGGCCTCGGCATGGACCCGCAGCTGTTCGCCGACGCCGTGCAGCGCACCCTCAACGACCCGCGCAGCTGGGCCCACGGCGACGCGATGACCTTCGAGCGGGTGCCGGGCGGCGAGGCCGACTTCGTGATCACCCTGGCCAGTCCCGGCACCACCGGCGTCTGGTGCGCCAAGTCCGGGCTGGACACCACCGTCGACAACGTCTCCTGCGACTCCGCCGCGACCGAACGCGTGATGATCAACGCCTTCCGCTGGGGCCAGGGCTCGCAGACCTACGGGGCGGACCAGATGCTCGCCTACCGGCAGATGCTCATCAACCACGAGGTCGGCCACCGGCTCGGCCACGGGCACGTGAACTGCCAGACCCCGGGCGCGCTCGCGCCGATCATGCAGCAGCAGACGAAGTCGCTCGACATCGACAACATCTCCTGCAAGCCCAACCCGTGGGTGTTCCCCGGGGGTTGACCGGGCCACGCCCTTCCTAGCGCGCTCGAACGCGAACCGTACGGGAAAGTTACGACTCTTCACCCCTTCCGGTGGCGCGACGGACAACCGTCCGTCGCGCCACCGGCGCATCCGCTTGAGTTCTCCCGCGGCGGGTCGCCGGACCGACGACGGCCGCCCGGAACGGGAGATCGGGGGTGCCACTGGTGCGGATCGGACTGGTCACGGAAGGTGGTTATCCGTATGCGGCGGGAGAGGCGAGGCTCTGGTGCGACCGGCTCGTGCGCGGACTGCCGCAGCACGAGTTCGAGCTCTACGCGCTGAGCCGCACCGCCGGGCAGGAGGAGCGCGGCCGCGTCCCGCTCCCGCCGCAGGTGACCCGCGTGCGCAACGCCCCGCTGTGGGCCCCCGCCGATGACGGGCGGACGTACTCCCGCCGCGAGCGCCGCCGCTTCGCCGCCTGCTTCGCGGAGCTGGTGCGCGGGATCTGCGCCGACGGGCCCGACGCCCCGGGCGCCTTCGCCGCCGGGCTGTACGGGCTCGCCGAACTCGCCCGCGAGCAGGGCGGGACGTACGCGGCCCTGCGCTCGGAGACGGCGGTGCGGGCGGTGGAGGGCGGCTGCCGGGCGCCGGGCGCGAGCCGTACCGTCCAGGCGGCGCGCGTCCCCGACCTGCTGGAGTTCGTGGACGAACTGGAGCGGGCGCTGCGGCCGTTGTCCCTCGACTGGCACGAGGAAGCGGGCCTCGGCCGGGCCGACGTCTGCCACGCCGCGTCCGGCGGGGTCGCGGCCGTGCCCGGGCTGCTGGCCAAACGCTTCTGCGGGGTCCCGCTGCTGGTCACCGAGTACGGGGTGCAGCTGCGCGCCCGCTACCTGGAGCAGCCCGCCGCCACCCGGCCCGCCGTACGGGCCCTGCTGGCCGCCTTCCACATCCGCCTCGCCGGGGAGATCTACGCCCGCGCCGACCTGCTCACCCCCGGCAACGCGCACGCCCGCCGCTGGCAGGAGCGGTGCGGGGCGCCCCGGGAACGGCTGCGGACCGTGTACCCGGGCATGGAGGCGGACCGATTCGCCGCCGTCGGCGAGGACACGGGGCGGGGAGACCAGGACACGCTCGTGTGGGTCGGGCGGATCGAGCCCGCCAAGGACCTGATCGCCCTGCTGCACGCCTTCGCGGAGGTCCGCCGGGCCGCCCCGCACACCCGGCTGCGGATCTTCGCCACGGCCGCCGCCCCCGGATACCTCGCCGACTGCCGCTCGCTGGCCGCGCAGCTCTTCCCCGACGAGGCCGCCGACGCGCGGACGGTGGGGGAGAGCCCCGTCAGCTTCGAGGAGGTCGGCGGGCCGGAGGCCCCCACGGCGGCCGACGCCTACGGCGCCGGACGGCTCGTGCTGCTGTCGTCGGTCATCGAGGGCTTCCCCATCACCCTGGCCGAGGCCATGTTCTGCGGCCGGGCCACCGTCTCCACCGACGTCGGCGCCGTCCGCGAGGTCATCGGCGGCACCGGGCTCGTCGTCCCGCCGCGCAACCCGCGGGCGCTGGCCGAGGCCTGCCTCGCCCTGCTGGAGGACCCCGAACGGGCCCAGCGGCTCGGTGCGGCGGCGCGGGCCCGGGCGCTGGAGCTGTTCACCGTGGAACAGAACGTGGAGGCCTTCGGAGAGAGCTACCTGCGGCTGCTGGCCCTCGGTACCTCACCGGGCGCGGGGGAGGAGCCGTTCGGCCGGCCGGCGCAGGAGAGGGTGCCGTTCGCCCGTCCGGCGGAGGCACGGGTGCCGGGGCCGTGGATCGCCCGGGCGCCGGAGCCGGGCCCGGCCGCGGAGGCGACGGCATGACCACCTCGGACACCGCGGGCGCGGCGCCGCTGCCAGGGGCCCTGCCCCCTGCGGCCACCGCCGGCCAGGGCGGCCCCGCAGCGGAAGCGGCGTGGGCCGGCGCGGCGGAGAAGGCCCGCCGCAAGCCCGGCGGGGACCCCGTCAAGGCACTGCTGCACCGCCACCGGGAGCTCTGCGAACGGGCCGTCGACCCGCTGGAGATCGCCGCCGGGCTGGAGGCGCACGGCATCACCGACCACACCGCGGCGCGCTTCCGCCACCGGGACGTCTTCACCCTCGCCGAGGAGCTGTACGCGCGGACCCCGCGCGGCGACGCCCCCGACGCCGCGCCCGCGCGGCCGCCGGCCGGGGCCCGGACGGTGCGCGGCTTCGGCTACGCCCTGTTGCCCGGCGCCCTCGCCCTCGGCGCGGCCGCCACCGGGACACCGGGGGCCGGACCCCTCGCGGCGCTCCTCACCGCCGCGGCGCTGGTGTGGCCCGGGCGGAGCGCCGGGGGGCGCTTCCCCCACACCGCCCACCTGCTGGCGGCGGCCGCCGCCGGCTGGGCCGTCCACCGGCACGGGCCCGCCCTCGGCGCGGCCCTCGCGCTGGCCGTGGCCCCCGGACACCTCGCCGCCGTCCTCTACGCCGCCCGGGCGCGCCGCCGGCTCGCCGGGAGCCGGGCCCTGGAGGACTTCGCCGCCGGGGCACGGCCGCTGCTGGCCGGGGTCCTGCTGCTCTTCGCCGCGGCCGCCACGGGGGCGGCCGCGCTCACCGCGGCCGCCCCGGCGACGGCCGTGCCGCTCGCGGTGCTGCTGTTCCTGGCCCGGCTGCTGCTGCGCCACGGCGCCCACCGCGTGCCGGTGGCCGCGGCCCTGGCGTGCGCCCTGGTCCCGCTCCCGGCGGCGGTGCCCGCCGCCGCGGCGGGACTCCTCGTACACGCCTTCCTCGCGCTGTCCCGTGCCTCCGCACACGCGCGTCCCCGACCCCACCGACACCAAGGAGAAACAGGATGACCGGCCAGCCAATCGACCAAGGGGTTGCGCGATGAGGGTGCTGCTGATCGGAGCCAACGGTTACCTCGGGCGCTATGTCGCGGACCGGCTGCTCGCCGACCCCGCCGTGCAGCTCACCGCGCTCGGCCGCGGTGACGACGCCGACGTCCGGTTCGACCTCGCCACCGGCAGCCCCGGCGCCCTCACCCGGTTCCTGGACGCCGTCCACCCGGGCGTCGTCATCAACTGCGCGGGCGCCACCCGCGGCGGGGCCCGCGAGCTGACCCGGCACAACACCGTCGCCGTCGCCACCGTCTGCGAGTCCCTGCGCCGCAGCGGCTGCGGGGCCCGGCTCGTCCAGCTCGGCTGCTCCGCCGAGTACGGGCCCAGCCAGCCCGGTTCCTCCACGGCCGAGGACGCCGTGCCGAGACCCGGCGGACCGTACGGCGTCAGCAAACTCGCCGCCACGGAGCTGGTCCTCGGCTCCGGACTGGACGCCGTCGTGCTGCGGGTGTTCTCACCCGTCGGACCGGGCACCCCGGCCGGCTCGCCGCTGGGCAGGCTCGCCGAGGCCATGCGGCGGGCCATGCAGTCCGGGGACGCCGAGCTCAAGCTGAGCGGCCTCGGAGTCCAGCGGGACTTCGTCGACGTACGGGACGTCGCCCGGGCCGTGCACGCCGCCTCCCTGTCCGCGGCGCAGGGCGTCGTGAACATCGGCACCGGCCGGGCGGTCCGGCTGCGCGACGCGGCGGCCGTCCTCGCGCGGGTCGCCGGATACGGCGGCGCCCTGCACGAGCTGGACGTACCTCACGGCGGTGACAGGCACGGCCCCGGCGACCGGCACGGCGACCGGCACGGGCACGGCCTCGGCGGGCGGCCGCAGGGCCTGTCCGCCATCGGCTCGCCCCGCTCCGAGGCCACCGCCGAGCAGCTCGCCGCGACTCCCCAGGCGTACCCGTACCCCGACGGCTGCGGCGTCTGGCAGCAGGCGGACGTCCGCACCGCCCGCGACCGGCTCGGCTGGCGCCCCCGGATCAACCTGGAGGAGTCCCTCGCGGACATCTGGATGGAGGCGGCGTGCCGCATCTGACCACCCCGCCGGGGGCGACGGCGACGGCCGCGACCGAGGCCGGCCGGCTCGGCCTGGGCATCCCCGGCTACGCGCACCCGCTGGTCGCCCCGGTGGAGTGGGCCGAGCTGACCCGGCCCGGGACGCCGCTGCACTGGGCCGTGCTCAACGTCGCCGACGGGCCGGGCGGCCGGCCCGACCCGCACTGCACCGAGGCGGCGGCGAAGCTGCGGGGCGCGGGCGGGGTCGTCCTCGGGCATCTCGCCCTGCGGGACGGCTCCCGCTCCTTCGGGGAGCTGCTCTCCGACGCGCACCGCTTCCGCGACTGGTACGGCGTCGGCGGCTTCTACCTGGCCGGCGCCCCCGCCGACCGGGCGGAGCTGGCCGCCGTCCGCCGGGTGACCGACGCCCTGCGCGGCCTCGGGACGGGCCTGCGCATCGTGCTGGGCCACGGCACGCACCCGTACGAGGGCTACGCGGAGGCCGCCGACCAGCTGGTGACGTTCTCGGGGGCCTGGGCCGCCTACCGCTGGTCGCAGGTGGCGGAGTGGACGGCCGACCACCCGCCCGAGCGCTTCTGCCACCTGGTCCACAGCGTGCCCCGCACCCATCTGGAGGAGGCGGTCCGCATCGCCCGCTGGCAGGGCGCCGGGACGATCTGGTTCACCGACCGGCGCGGATCCTGCGACCGGGACCCGTGGGCGTCAATGCCCGCGTACTGGGACGAAATCGTCTCACGTATCGGACCGGGTGTCTCGGAATGAAGAAGGGCGTGGCAGTGTTACGGGAAGAACCACCGTTCGACTTACCCATCTACGGAGTCCCCGTGTCGCTGCCACCCCTGGTAGAGCCAGCTGCTGAGCTCACCGTTGACGAGGTCCGTCGGTACTCCCGCCACCTGATCATCCCGGATGTCGGGATGGACGGCCAGAAGCGCCTGAAGAACGCCAAGGTGCTGGCCGTGGGCGCGGGCGGCCTCGGCTCGCCCGCCCTCATGTACCTGGCCGCGGCCGGCGTCGGCACCCTGGGCATCGTGGAGTTCGACGAGGTCGACGAGTCGAACCTGCAGCGCCAGATCATCCACAGCCAGGCGGACATCGGCCGTTCCAAGGCCGAGTCCGCCCGCGACAGCGTGCTGGGCATCAACCCGTACGTCAACGTGGTCCTTCACGAAGAGCGGCTCGAGGCCGAGAACGTGATGGAGATCTTCAGCCAGTACGACCTCATCGTCGACGGCACGGACAACTTCGCCACCCGCTACCTCGTCAACGACGCCTGCGTGCTGCTGAACAAGCCGTACGTGTGGGGTTCGATCTACCGCTTCGACGGCCAGGCCTCCGTCTTCTGGTCCGAGCACGGTCCCTGCTACCGCTGCCTGTACCCGGAGCCCCCGCCGCCGGGCATGGTCCCCAGCTGCGCCGAGGGCGGCGTGCTGGGCGTGCTCTGCGCGTCCATCGGCTCCATCCAGGTCACCGAGGCGATCAAGGTCCTCACCGGTGTCGGCGAGCCGCTCGTCGGCCGCCTGATGATCTACGACGCCCTGGAGATGCAGTACCGCCAGGTCAAGGTCCGCAAGGACCCCGACTGCGCGGTCTGCGGTCCGAACGCGACCGTCACCGAGCTCATCGACTACGAGGCCTTCTGCGGCGTCGTGTCGGAGGAGGCCCAGGAGGCGGCCGCCGGTTCGACGATCACTCCCAAGCAGCTCAAGGAGTGGATCGACGCGGACGAGAAGATCGAGATCATCGACGTCCGTGAGAAGAACGAGTACGAGATCGTCTCGATCCCCGGCGCGAAGCTGATCCCCAAGGGCGAGTTCCTGATGGGCACCGCCCTCCAGGACCTGCCGCAGGACAAGCGGATCGTCTTGCATTGCAAGACGGGTGTCCGCAGTGCGGAAGTCCTCGCGGTCCTGAAGTCCGCGGGCTTCTCCGACGCGGTGCACGTCGGCGGCGGCGTCATCGGGTGGGTCCACCAGATCGAGCCCGAGAAGCCGGTCTACTAGGCGTTCCCGGAGGTTTCCGGAAGTCCCGGAAGGGGGGCCGTACCCGCTCGGCGGGTGCGGCCCCCTTCTCGTGCCGCCTCTCGTGCCGCTTCTGCTGCCGCCGGGCTCAGGACGCCGGGCAGACGGTGCCCCCGCGCGGCACCTTCCCGTCCAGCAGGTACGCGTTCACCGCGCCCTGGACGCACGTGTCGCCGCCGTTGTACGCGCCGTGGCCCTGGCCCTTGTACGTGAGCTCCACGCCCACGCCCTTGCCGAGGCGCTCCGCCATCTTGCGCGCGCCCTCGTACGGGGTCGCCGGGTCACCGGTGTTGCCGATCACGACGATGGGCGCGGCTCCGGGGGCGGAGACGTCCGGGGTCTTCCAGGCGCCGGGGACCGGCCAGCCGGTGCAGGACAGCATCCCCCAGCCGAGGAGGTCCCCGAAGACGGGCGAGGCCGAACGGAACTCCGGGAGCCTGGCCTTGGTCTGCGCCAGGGTGTAGCGCTCCTTGGAGTCGGCGCAGTTGATGGCGGTGTTGGCGGCGCCGATGTTGCTGTAACGGCCGTTCTGGTCGCGGCCGTTGAGGGCGTCGGACAGGGCCATCAGCAGCTGCCCCTGACCGCCGTCCGCCTCGTCGAGCCCCTCTTCCAGCAGCGGCCACAGCTCCTTGGAGTACAGGGCCTGCGCGATGCCGTTGGTGGCCTGCGACTCGGTGAGCCGGCGGCCGCCGATGCCCGGGATGGGCTTGGCGGCCAGGTCCTTCTGGAGCTTGGTGACGTTCGCCTCGATCTCCTTGACGGTGCTGCCCTGGAGCCGGCACTCGTCGCCGCGGTTCACGCAGTCCTGGGCGAAGTTCCCGAGGGCCAGCTGGAAGCCCTTCGCCTGGCCGAGCGCACTCTGCCGGGCGTCCTTCGTGGGGTCCACGACGGCGTCGAAGACGGCTCGGCCGACGTTCTTCGGGAAGAGGTGGGCGTAGACCCCGCCGAGTTCGGTGCCGTAGGAGATACCGAAGTAGTTCAGCTTCTCGTCGCCGAGGGCCTGGCGGATGCGGTCCAGGTCGCGGGCGGCGTTGTCGGTGCCCACGTACGGGAGCACCTTGCCGGACCTCGCCTGGCAGGCCTTCTGGTACGTGCGGATGCCGTCGACGTAGGCCTTCTCCTCCGCCGGGGTGCTGGGGGAGGAGTCCTGGGCGTAGTACGCGTCCAGCTGCCGGTCGCTCTCGCACAGCACCGGGACGCTGCGGCCGACCCCGCGCGGGTCGAAGCTCACCAGGTCGTACCGGGCGCGCAGGGCCTCGTACTCCTTGGCGGCGCCGGGCAGGGTGGAGATGCCGGACCCGCCGGGCCCGCCGAAGTTGAACACCAGCGAGCCGAGCCGCTCGGCCTTCTTGCGGGCCTTGGCGCGGATCAGGGCGATGGGGATGGTCTCGCCCTCCGGCTGGGCGTAGTCGAGCGGCACGTCGAGCGTGGCGCACTCCCAGTCCTGGCCGGGTGCCTGTCCGCCGCCCTGGGCGGCCGTGGGAGCGCTGCACCCGCCCCAGGAGAGGGGTTTCGCCGGCTTGGCGGCTCCGGCTCCGGTTCTCTTCGCGCCGCTGCCGCCGCCGTCGGAGCAGGCGCCGGTGGTGAGCAGAGTGGCGGCGAGCGCGGCGGCGGTCGTGGCCCGCAGGACGTTTCTCGGCATGCCCCCATCCTGTGCGCCCGCCCCCGCCCCCGCCCCCGAGCTGACCCGTCCGGGGGACGCGGGGCCCGCGCCCCGGACCTCACGAGGCATCCGGACCGGCTCACGCCGCTCCAGCCCCGCCGCGTCCGCCCGGCCCCGGGGCCCGTCCGCGTTCCGACCGCCCGGGCCCCGCGGCCCGTCCGCGACCCGGCCGCCCGGCCCCGCGGCGCGTTCCGGCTCGATGGCCGGAGTCCGGTGGGGCGCGGCGCGTCCCGGGGCAACCGGCGGAGCTAGATCGCTTCCTTGCGCGTCAGGAAGTTGAAGGACAGCCAGCCCGGGAGCACCGGCAGCCAGAAGGTCATGACGCGGAACAGCAGGACCGCCGAGAAGGCGACGTCGCCTTGGAGGCCCGCCGCGACGAGGCCCAGCGTCAGCGTGCCCTCCACCGCGCCGATGCCGCCCGGGGTCGGCGCCGCCGAGCCCAGGGCGTTGCCCGCCAGGAAGACCACGGCGACGCTCGCGTAGCTGATGGCCTCCCCGCCCCCGAACGCGCGGATCGAGGCGTCCAGGCACATCACGAAGCAGCCGGTCAGCAGCAGCATCCCGCCGATGCCGGTCATCAGTTTCTGCGGCCGCTGGAGCACGTCCAGCATGCGCGGCACCACCCCCGCGAACAGCGCCCGCACCCGCGTCACCACGAACTTCCGCAGGAACGGCACGGCCGTGACGACGAGCACCAGCACCGCCACCGTCAGCAGACCGGCGATGACCGTCCTGGACGGGGTCATCTCCGGGGTCTTCTCCGTGCCCGTCAGGTAGCCGAAGGCCAGCAGCAGCAGGATGTGGCTGGCCAGCCCGAAGAGCTGCGACGCGCCGACGCTCGCCACGGCGAGCCCGGGCCGGACCCCGGCCCGCTGCAGGAACCGGGTGTTCAGCGCCACGCCGCCCACCGCCGCCGGGGCGACCAGCTTCACGAAGGACCCCGCGACCTGCGCGACCACCGTCCGCAGGAACGGCACCCGTTCCGGTACGAAGCCCAGCAGGCTCATCGCCGCCGCGAAGTAGCTGAGCGCCGAGAAGGCGAGCGCCGCCCCGACCCAGCCCCACTGCGCCTCCCCGACGATGGTCGCGAAGTCCACGTGGGCCAGCTGCGTGAGCAGGTAGTACGCACCGAGGGCGCCCGCGATGAAGGACACCAGCGTGCGCGGGCGGATCCGCTCCAACCGGGCCGGTTCCACCGGCGCCTGCGGGCGGATCAGCAGCACCTGCTGGCGGATCTGGCTCAGCAGGTCCTCCTCGCGGGCGTCCTCCAGCGCGTCGTCCAGCGCCCGCTTCTCGGCCTTGCGCTCAGCGGCCGGAGTGGCGGCCGCGGGCCCGGCGCCGGCCTCGCGCGCCGCCTTGGCCGCACGCGAGGACTCCAGTACGGCTTCCCGCTGCCGGTCGGCCCGCTCCCGGGCCAGCTTGCGCAGGGTCGCCCGGGTGGAGCGGCTCAGCGCGATCGGCTGGAGCAGCGGCAGGCAGTCCGCCACCGCGTCCGGCCCGAGCACCGACACCGCCGAGGCCACCGACCGCTCCGCACCGACCCGCAGGCCGAGCGTGGTCAGCAGCTGCGCGATGTCCATGCGCAGCACCAGGTCGCCGGCGGCGATCTCACCGCCCCGCAGGTCCGTGAGGATCACCGTGCCGGAACGATCCACCACCAGCGCGTCCCCCGTGAGCCGGCGGTGCGCGATCCGGCGCGACTGGAGGGCCCGTACCTGCTCCCAGGCGTTGCGGATCAGCTCGTCGGTGATCTCCTCGTCGGGGAGGGCGTCGAGGTGGCGGCCGCCCAGGTGCTCGTAGACGAGCATCACGGCGTCCGGGCCGAGCTCGGAGGTGGCGATCAGCTTCGGAGCGTTGGCCCCGGCCGCGATCGCCGCGTAGGCGAGCAGGGCCTCCTGCTCGAGCGCCTGGCGCAGGGACTGGATGCTGCGCCGGGTGGTGATCCCGCGCAGGGTCATCCGTCGCCAGACCCGGTAGAAGAAGCCCTGCGCCTGCTGCTCGCGGTCCACGACGGTGACGTCCAGCGGAGGCCCGTCCTCGAGCGTCACGTGGTACCGCCGGCCCCGGTCGCCGGTCTCCGCGCTGTCCCCGTCCGGCGGCTCCGCCCGCATCGCGCTCACCGGCTGGAAGCCGACGCGGCGCAGCCCCGCGAGGAGGTTCTGCCCGGTGGGCCGGACGTTCGGCGAGCCGACCGCGTACAGGGTTCCGTACGCCACGCTCCAGCCGATCAGCACCGTCAGGATGATCGAGAACGGTGTGGTGTACCCGCTGACCAGCATCGCGAAGGCGTCCAGCAGCAGGACCACCCACAGCGCGACCCGCCAGCGCGGCCGCCGGGTCATCCCCACCGCGGTCATGTACGCGATCACCGGCGCGAGGTAGCCGTGCACCGGGTCGGTGGAGGCGCCGGCCGTGCCCGTGGCGCGGGTGAGGGCGTCCTGGATGGTCTCGGGGGCGGCCTGCGAGACCCACAGGTCGGTCGCGAGGGTCACCCCGTGCGCGAGGACGGCCGCGAGGACGCCGTCGGCGATGCGCAGTCCGTCGCGTTTGATCAGCCGCTCGATGGCGAACGCCACCGGTACGAGGAGCACCGCGATGCTGGACACCAGACCCGCGACCTTGATCAGCACGTCGGGCGCCTGGCCGGTGCCCTGCGTGATGTCCTGCTCCAGGCCCGCGGTGGTCCCGTGGGCGAAGGCGGCGATGCCGAGCACGACCGCGACGCCGAGGATCCCGGCCAACAGGCGTACGAGGTCGGAGGGCCGGTGCACGCGGGCGGCGAGCAGCGGCTCGTCCACCTCGACGCGGTCGGCCGCCGTCGGCGTGTGGCCGGGCGGGTCGTCGGGGTGCGGCTCGTCCGGGCGCGCGTCATCGCCCCTCGCCGCGCCGTCCGGAGGGCTCACAACCCGCTCCTTCGCCGTCACATCCGTCTCTTCTTGATCACGTATCACCAGTCACCGCCCGGAAGATGGTGGCACGGACCGACGTCCGTGCGGGGCAGCAGGGTGCGCGCCGGTACGGAAGGAAGGCTTCCACCAGACCGTCCGGAGCGTCCGGCACCATGTGCCGAATGAGCGAAGAGCTGCCCGTCTACGCGGAGCGGGTACTGGAGGTGGCCGAGCGGATTCCGCCCGGCCGGGTGATGACGTACGGGGACGTCGCCGAGTGGCTCGGCGAGGGCGGCCCGCGCCAAGTCGGGCGTGTCATGGCCCTGTACGGCGCGGCCGTGCCCTGGTGGCGGGTGGTGCGGGCGGACGGCGTGCCCCTGCCGGGCAGCGAGCGGCGCGCCCTGGAGCACTACCGGAGCGAGGGCACGCCGCTGCGCGAGACGCCCTCCGGCGAGCCGCGGCTGGCCATGCGCAGGGCGCGCTGGGACGGGCGCGGCGCGGGGGACGGGGGCGACGAGGCTCACATCTGACAGCTTCGGCCATCCGGAGTGCGGACGGGCGGTCGAAGGCCCGTACGGAGGACGACACCGGGGGCCTCCGGGGCGACGCCGGGCCCCGGCGGGACGGACTGCGGCAGCCGGCGCGGTTGGCGTAGCGTTGCCTCTTCGGCGTACGCGGCCGTGGTCCTCCCGACCTTCGCGGCCGCCGGCCCGACCGCAGCAACCGCAGACCCACCAGGACCGGCACCCCACGTGATCACCTCTTCTCCCGGCCGCTCCGAGCGGCGTACGCGGACCCCTGACGCGTACCGCCTGGTGCGGACCGGGCCGCAGCAGGTGGTCATCCCTGTGCTGGACGCAGCGCAGCGCGCGGTGGTTGACCACACCGCGGGACCGCTGCTGGTGCTCGCCGGACCGGGCACCGGCAAGACCACCACCCTCGTCGAGGCGGCCGCCGCCCGGGTGGAGGCCGGCACCGACCCCGCCCGGATCCTGATCCTCACCTTCAGCCGCAAGGCCGCCGTGGAGCTGCGCGACCGCGCCGCCCTGCGGCTCGGCGGCGCCCGCGCCCCGCAGGCCACCACCTTCCACTCCTTCTGCTACGGCCTGGTCCGCGCCCACCAGGACCACGAGCTCTTCGCCGACCCGCTGCGGCTGCTGTCGGGACCCGAGCAGGACGTGATGGTCCGCACCCTGCTGGAGGGCCAGCGCCGGCTGAACTCCATCCGCTGGCCGGACGACCTGCGGGCCGCGCTGACCACGCGCGGGTTCGCGGACGAGGTCCGCGCCGTCCTGGCCCGCGCCCGCGAGCTGGGCCTGGGACCGGAGGCGCTGGCCTCCTTCGCCGAGCGGATCGGGCGCCCCGACTGGAAGGCGGCCGCCGCGTTCCTCTCCGAGTACCTCGACGTCCTCGACCTCCAGGGCTCCCTGGACTACGCGGAACTGCTGCACCGCGCGGTCCTCCTGGCGGAGACCACCCCGTCCCTGGCCTCGGCCTACGACGTGATCTACGTGGACGAGTACCAGGACACCGACGCCTCCCAGCTGCGGCTGCTGCGCGCGCTGAACGGCCCCGCCGGGACGCTGGTCGCCTTCGGCGACCCCGACCAGTCGATCTACGCCTTCCGGGGCGCCGACATCAACAACGTGCTCGACTTCGAGTCGGCCTTCCCGGGCGCGCGGGTCCGGGCCCTGACGGTCGGCCGCCGCTCGGGCGCCGCCCTGCTGGCCGCCACCCGCCTCCTCACCACCCGCATGCCGGTGCCGCGCCTGCCCGCCGCCGCCGTCCGGGCCCACCGCGCGCTGGAGCCCGCCCGGGAGGGCGGGCGGGTCGAGGTGTACACGTACCCGACGGCGGGCGCCGAGCTCGACAACATCGCCGACATCCTGCGCCGGGCGCACCTGGAGGACGGGGTGCCCTGGCGGGACATGGCCGTCCTGGTCCGGGCCGGCGGCCGCACCCTGCCGGCGATGCGCCGCGCCCTGATCGCGGCGGGCGTCCCCGCGGAGACCGACGCCGCGTCCACCCCCCTCCGCCACGAGCCCGCGGTGGCCCCCCTCCTGACGGCCCTCCGCCTCACGGCGACGGCGGCCACCGCCCTGCCGGACGCGGACGAGGACGGGGGTGCCGCCCCGGAGCCGACGGCCGGTCCCCGGCCGGGCGCGGACGGGGTTGCCCTCCCGGAGCCGGAGCCGGAGTCGGGGTCGGAGCCGGGGTCGGAGCCGGAGCCGGGGTCGGAGTCGGAGTCGGTGGCCGGTGCCCTGCCGGGCGCGGACGAGGGCCCGGTTGCCCTCCTGGAGTCGGAGCCGGAGTCGGCGGCCGGTGCCCTGCCCGGCGCCGGCGCGGACGGGGTTTCCGTCCCGGCGTCGGCGGCCGGGCTGGCGCGCGCGGGTGAGGCCGCTGTGCCCGGCGCGGGCGTCTCGGCCTCCGCGCTGCCGGGTGCTCCCACCGTGTCCACCGTCCTGCCGGAGGCCGCCGAGTCCGCGTCCTCCGGGGACGCGGGCGGCCCCGCTCCGGGCGAGGAAGCCCCGGAGGGGTCCGGCGACGCAGGCGCCCGGGTGCGCGAGCCTGCTCGCACGCCCGGAGCGGACGGGCGGGACCTTCCCCCGGCCCCCGGCGCCGAGACCACCGCCGGAGGCGACGGCGCTTCCCCCGGCACGGACTCCGAGGGGGCCGAGGCCACCGCCGGAGGCGAAGGGTGGGTCGGGGTCGAGGGGGCGCTGCTGCTGCTCACCTCGCCGCTCGGCGGGATGGACGCCGCCGACCTGCGCCGGCTCGGGCGGGCGCTGCGCGACGAGGAGCGGGCCGCCGGGGTCACCGTCCCCGCGCCGTCCGACGTCCTGCTGGCCCGCGCCCTCGCCGAGCCCGAGCGGCTCACCGCGCACGACCCCGCCTACGCCCGCGGAGCGCAGCGCCTCGGCCTGCTGCTGCGCAAGACCCGCGAGCTCCTCCAGGGCGGCGGCACCGCCGAAGAGGCCCTGTGGGCCCTGTGGGACGGCACCCCCTGGCCGCAGCGCCTCGAACGCCAGGCCCGCCGCGGCGGCACCGCCGGCCGCAACGCCGACCGCGACCTCGACGCGGTCTGCGCCCTCTTCGACAACGCCGCCCGCGCCGAGGAACGTACCGGCGGCCGCGGCGCGCTCAACTTCCTGGAGCAGCTCGAGGCCGAGGACATCGCCGCCGACACGCTCACCGGCCGGGCCGTACGCCCCGACGCCGTACGGCTGATGACCGCGCACCGCTCCAAGGGCCTCGAGTGGGGCCTCGTCGTCGTCGCCGGGGTCCAGGAAGGGCTCTGGCCCGACCTGCGCCGCCGCGGCTCCCTCCTCGAAGCCGACCGCATCGGCCGCGACGGCCTCGCCGAGCCCCTCACCCCCGGCGCCCTCCTCGCCGAGGAGCGGCGGCTCTTCTACGTCGCCGCGACCCGCGCCCGCCACCGCCTCGTCGTCACCGCCGTCAAGGCCCCCGCCGAGGACGGCGACCAGCCCTCCCGCTTCCTCACCGAACTCGGCGTCACCCCCAAGGACGTCACCGGCCGCCCCCGCCGCCCCCTCGCCGTCCCGGCGCTCGTCGCCGAACTCCGCGCCACCACCGTCGACCCCGACGCCTCGCCCGCCCTGCGCGACGCCGCCGCCCGGCGCCTCGCCCGCCTCGCCGCGCTCACCGACGACGAGGACCGCCCGCTGGTCCCCGCCGCGCACCCGCAGCGCTGGTGGGGCCTGTACGAGCCCACCCGCTCCGCCGTCCCGCTCCGCGACCGGGACCGGCCCGTCGCCCTCTCCGGCAGCGCCCTGGAGCAGCTCGCCACCACCTGCTCCCTCCAGTGGTTCCTCGGCCGCGAGGTCAAGGCCGACACCCCCTCCACCGCCGCCCAGGGCTTCGGCAACGTCGTCCACGTCCTCGCCGACGAGGTCGCCTCCGGCCGCACCCCCGCCGACCTGGCCGTCCTCATGGAGCGCCTCGACTCCGTCTGGGACGCCCTCGCCTTCGACGCGCCCTGGAAGTCCCGCCAGGAGAAGGACAACGCCCGCGCCGCCCTCGAACGCTTCCTGCGCTGGCACACCACCGACCGCGGCGGCCGGACCGCCGTGGCCACCGAGCACGACTTCGACGTCACCCTCGACGCGGGCGAGTACGCCGTACGGATCCGCGGCTCCATGGACCGCGTCGAGGCCGACCCGCAGGGCCGCGCCTACGTCGTCGACTTCAAGACCGGCAAGGGCGCCCCGACCAGGGACGAGGTCGCCCGCCACCCGCAGCTCGCCGTCTACCAGCTCGCCGTCCGCGAGGGAGCCGTCGACGAGGTCTTCGACGGCCGGCGCCCCGAACCGGGCGGCGCCGAACTCGTCCAGCTGCGCCAGGGCGCCGCGAAGCGCGACGGCGGTGACCAGGTCCCGAAGATCCAGGCCCAGGAGGCCCTGTCCGGCGGCACCTCCGGGGAATGGGTCGGCGACCTGCTCGCCACCGCCGCCGGCCGGGTACTGGACGAACGGTTCGCCCCCGCCACCGGCGAACACTGCACCCGCTGCACCTTCCGCAGCGCGTGCAGCGCCCTGCCCGAGGGCCGTCAGACCGTGGAGTGAGACGCCGGCCGGGACTGTCGGCGGGTGCGGCTAGCCTTTTGAGGTGACCGCGTACGTGACCGGGCGCGCCCCCGTCCTCGACGATCCCGAGCAGCTCAAGGAGCTCCTCGGGATCCCGTTCACGCCCGAACAGCTGGCCTGCGCGGCCGCCCCGGCCGCCCCCCAGGTCATCGTGGCGGGCGCCGGCTCCGGCAAGACCACCGTCATGGCCGCCCGCGTGGTCTGGCTCGTCGGCACGGGCACGGTCGCCCCCGAGCAGGTCCTCGGCCTGACCTTCACCAACAAGGCCGCCGGGGAACTGGCCGAGCGCGTGCGCAAGGCCCTCGCCCGGGCCGGCATCACCGACCCGGACCCCTCCCCGGCCGACGTCGAGACCGGGGCGGCCGGCGGCGAGCCCCGCATCGCCACCTACCACGCCTTCGCCGGCCAGCTCCTGAAGGACCACGGCCTGCGCATCGGCCTCGAGCCCAGCGCCCGCCTCCTCGCCGACGCCACCCGCTTCCAGCTCGCCGCGAAGGTGCTCCGCGAGGCCCCCGGGCCCTACCCCGCCCTCACCAAATCCGTCCCCGACCTGGTCAGCGACCTCCTCGCGCTCGACGCGGAGCTCTCCGAGCACCTCGTGGAGCCGGCCGCGCTGCGCGCGTACGACACCGCGCTGCTCGACGAACTGGCCGGCGCCAAGCTCACCAACGACGACCTGCGCAAGGTTCCCGAGGCGGTACGCGGCCGCCTGGAGCTGCTGGAACTGGTCTCCCGCTACCGCGCCGCCAAGCGCTCCCGCGACCTCTTCGACTTCGGCGACCAGATCGCCCTCTCCGCCCAGCTCGCCACCACCCGCCCCGAGGTCGGCGCCCTGCTGCGCGAGGAGTTCCGGGTGGTCCTGCTGGACGAGTACCAGGACACCTCCGTCGCCCAGCGGCTGCTGCTGTCCGGCCTCTTCGGCGCGGGCACCGGGCACGCCGTGACCGCCGTCGGCGACCCCTGCCAGGCCATCTACGGCTGGCGCGGCGCGTCCGTGGCCAACCTGGACGACTTCCCCGAGCACTTCCCGCACGCCGACGGCCGCCCCGCGACCCGCCTCTCGCTCAGCGAGAACCGGCGCAGCGGCGGCCGCCTGCTGGCCCTGGCCAACGGCCTCGCCGCGCCGCTGCGCGCCCTGCACGAGGGCGTCGAGGCGCTGCGCCCGGCGCCCGGCGCCGAGCGCGACGGCGTCGTCCGCTGCGCGCTGCTGGACACCCACGCCGAAGAGCTGGAGTGGCTCGGGGACTCCGTCGCGCACCTGGTGCGCACGGGTACCGAGCCGGGCGAGATCGCGGTGCTGTGCCGGTCCGCCGCGGACTTCGCGCAGATCCAGGCCGTCCTGGTGGAGCGGGACGTCCCGGTGGAGGTCGTGGGCCTGTCCGGCCTGCTGCACCTCCCGGAGGTCGCCGACCTCGTGTCCGTCTGCGAGGTGCTCCAGGACCCCGGCGCCAACGCCGCCCTGGTCCGCCTGCTCATCGGCCCGCGCTGGCGGATCGGCGCCCGCGACCTCGCGCTGCTCGGGCGCCGGGCCCGGCAGCTGGTGGCCCGCCCCGGCGCCGACACCGGGCCCGACGGCCGGCTGGCGGCGGCGGTCGAGGGGGTCGACCCGGCCGAGGTCGTCTCCCTGGCCGACGCGCTGGAGACGTTCCTGGACGGCTCCGCCGCCGAGGACCTGCCGTTCTCGGCGGCCGCCCGGGTCCGTTTCGCGCACCTCGCGCAGGAGCTGCGGGACCTGCGCCGTTCGCTCTCCGACCCGCTGATGGACGTCCTGCACCGGGTCCTGGCCACGACCGGCCTGGACGTGGAGCTGTCGGCCTCCCCGCACGCGCTGGCGGCCCGCCGGCGCGAGACCCTCTCGCACTTCATGGACGTCGCGGCCGGCTTCGCGGCGCTGGACGGCGAGGCGACCCTGCTGGCGTTCCTGGGCTTCCTGCGCACCGCCGCCCAGTACGAGAAGGGCCTCGACCACGCCCTGCCGGGCGGGGAGAACACGGTCAAGGTCCTGACCGCGCACAAGTCCAAGGGCCTGGAGTGGGACGTGGTGGTCGTCCCCGGCCTCTGCGCGGGGTCCTTCCCGAAGGAGAAGGCCCCGGAGGCCTGGACCTCGTACCCGAAGGTCCTCCCGTACGCCCTGCGCGGTGACGCCCCGACCCTGCCGGGGGACCCGGAGTGGACCTCGGCGGGCCTGAAGTCCTTCAGGACGGCCCTGAAGGACCACAAGGCCGTGGAGGAGCTCCGCCTCGGCTACGTCACCTTCACCCGGCCCCGCTCCCTGCTGCTGGCCTCGGGCCACTGGTGGGGCCCCACCCAGAAGCGCCGGCGGGGCCCGTCGTCCTTCCTGACGGCCCTCCACGACCACTGCGCCTCCGGCTCCGGCGAGATCGAAGTCTGGGCGGAGGAGCCGGCCGCCGACGCCGAGAACCCGGCGCTGGCCACCGACTCCACCCCCGACCACTCCTGGCCCCTGCCCCTGGACCCGGCCTCCCTGGCCCTGCGCCGCGAGGCGGCCGCCCTGGTCGAATCCCACCTGACGGCGCGGGGCCGCATCCCGTCCCCGGCCACGCCACCGGACGGGGCGGACGACCCGTACCTGTGGCCCCCGCACTGCGAGGACCCGTCCTACGCCGACGAGCCCGGCACGCCGGACGACGACTGGCCGGCCGAAGCCGTACCGGCCCCCCGCACGGCACCCCCCGCAGCGGACGCCGACCTCTGGGCGGCCGAGGCGATGGACCCCCGGCCGGGGCCCGCCGCAGCCGACGCCGACCCCTGGGCGGCCGAGGCGATGGATCCCCGGCCGGGGCCCGCCGCAGCCGACGCCGACCCCTGGGCGGCCGAGGCCGCGACCAGCCCCCGGCCGGGGTCCCCCGCGGCGGACGCCGACCTCTGGGCGGCCGAGGACGCGGCCGACCCGTGGGCCGTGACCCCCGCGTACCCCGCCGGGCTCCGGGGCGGAGCCCCGGGCGGCCTCCCCGGCGCAGCCGGGGCCGTCCCCGCCGGGGTCCGGGGCGGAGCCCCGGTTTCGGGAAGGGGCGGGGTGGGGGTAGAGCCGGCCGGGCTGCCGGCGCCGCTGTTGCCCTCGGTGGAGCACGCGGTGAGCGCCGTCCCCGC